>NZ_JARWLB010000013.1:130000-176759 GCF_047445835.1 Rhizobium sp. BR 317
TCGAAGCGAATGTTCGTTCCAACGGTTCCGTGCTGATTGACGGCAACACGCAGCTTTCCGCGCTCTACTATGTCGATCCGCGCCGGTTTGCGACGGATGACGCTGATGTMGATCTGACAGCCGGGCTTGCCGCCCGCATCGTCGAAGAGAACATGTCGGTATCCGCTCCCGAAGCGGTCACGCCGCAGACACAGGAATTTGCCGACGACATCATTCCGGTGCGCGAAGATACGCCCATTGAGACGGCGCTCACCAATGCCGGCTACCTCAAAACGGATGCCAGCGACATCGCGGCCAAGATCGAGCCACTGTTCGGCTCGTCCGATCTTTCCGCCGGCGACGTGCTGCGCATCGGCATCCTACAAAAGGGCGAGCAGGCAAAGATCATCCGTGCGAGCATCTATCGCGGCACCAAGCATGTCTTGACCGTCGCCGAGAACGATCATGGCGATTTCGTTGCCGGTAGCGAGCCTCCGATGCTTGACGCCATCGCCACCGCCTTTGACAACGACGCGCCCGTGGCCACGGCCGGCCGAGACCTGCCGAGCGTCTATGACGGCATATATCGTGCTGCCCTTTCCTATGGCATGACCAGGGAGATGGTGGCGCAGATCGTCAAACTGCTCGCCAGCAACGTCGATTTCCAGGCGCAGCTAAAGCCGACGGATTCACTGGAGGCCTTCTTCTCCGTCACCGACGAAAACGGCCAGGCGACAGCCGATTCCGAACTGCTCTACGTCAACGCCAAATTCGGCGACACCGTCACCCGTTTCTATCGTTTCGAAGATCCGGACGATCACTCGATCGATTACTTCGACGAAAACGGCAAGAGCATCCGCCAATTCCTGCTGCGCAATCCTGTCCCGACCGGCATCTTCAAATCCGGCTTCGGCATGCGCCGCCACCCCATCCTCGGATTTGCGCGCATGCATACCGGCGCCGATTGGGCTGCACCACGCGGCACACCGATCATCGCTGCCGGCAACGGCATCGTCGAAAAGGCTGGCTGGGATTCCGGCGGCTTCGGCAACCAGACATTGATCCGCCACGCCAACGGCTACGTCTCCTCCTACAACCATCAAAGCGCCATAGCCAAGGGCATCGTACCAGGCGCGAAGGTGGTACAGGGCCAGGTCATCGGCTTCATCGGCTCGACCGGTCTCGCAACCGGGCCGCACCTGCATTACGAGCTGATCGTCAACGGCACCAAGGTTGATCCCTTGCGTGTCCGCCTGCCCGGCGGCAAGTCCTTGGACGGCGACACGCTCGCCAAATTCCAGGACGAGCGCAAGCGTATCGACACGCTCCTGAGCGACGACAAGTCCAAACAGGTTGCGAGCAAGGATTGACATCCCTGTCGGGATTTTCCAGAGCACTTCCAGGAAAAGTGCGAAGCGGTTTTCCGTCCGGAATGCGTAAAGACAGAGGGATAGAGCGGGAAAGCGCTTCCGTGAAACGCTGAACCGCTCTACGCGAGATCGCGCCTCAGTAGGGCGACCAGCTCGGTAGCGGCATCATCCGCACGTTTGTAGGCGGTATCGACGACGATCTGTCGTCCGCTCCAATCGTCATAGGTTCGGTTGACGATCTCATCCCATGACGGTTTTACGAGGCCTTCGACATCGGTCGCGCGGGTTTCGGCGCGCCGGCGATGCTCGGCCTTGTCGGAACAGACGACTTCCACTTCGATGGCGCGCCTACCGGCCCGTTTTGCGACCTGCAGCCAGGCATCCCGCGTTACTTGGATGGGATTGACCGAATCCGCGATCACCGTTCTTCCCAGACGGAGATTGTCTTCGGCGACCCCATAGGCCGCGATATAGCCGGCAGGGCCGACTTCGGCCTTCAACATGCCCGAATCTCTCAATGCCTGCTCGATCGTATCCACCCGAACATGCACAGCTTGCAGCCGCTCCGCCAGCAAGAGCGCGATCGTGGTTTTTCCGCTGCCCGGCAAACCGCCGAAGATAACAAGCATGATCCCGTCTCCGAACATCCTCCAAAGTCCACGGCAACATCACAGAAGCGGATTGCCGCGGCAAGACGACGATTACGAACAGGTCGGAAAAACGAAATGGCGGCCCGAAAGCCGCCATTTCATGGTTGATGCAGCCACTTATGCCGCTGCGCTGACCGGCTGGCGCGGGCGGAACAGCAGCCTGTCCGTCCCGCTGGTGACCTTGACCGCCGATCCATCCGGCACCTGACCGGAGAGGATCTGCTCGGCGAGCGGGTCCTGGACATATTTCTGAATGACCCGCTTCAGCGGCCTTGCGCCATAGACCGGATCGTAACCCTTGTTGGCGAGCCAGGTGCGGGCGTCGTCGTCGAGTTCGAGCGTGATCTTGCGTTCGGACAACAAGGTCAAAAGCCGCTGCAGTTGGATGTTGACGATCGTCCCCATTTCTTCGCGCTTCAGACGATGGAACAGGATGATCTCGTCGACGCGGTTCAGGAACTCCGGCCGGAAATGCGCCCGCACCACATCCATCACCTGCTCGCGCACTAGATCGCTGTCATCCCCTTCCTTCAATTGGGTCAGGTATTCGGCGCCGAGGTTCGAGGTCATGATGATCATGGTATTGCGGAAATCGACCGTGCGGCCCTGACCGTCCGTCAAGCGCCCGTCGTCCAGAACCTGGAGCAGGACGTTGAAGACATCGGGATGGGCCTTCTCGATCTCGTCGAACAGCACGACCTGATAGGGCCGGCGGCGGACGGATTCGGTCAGCGCGCCGCCTTCCTCGTAGCCGACATAGCCGGGAGGGGCACCGATCAGCCGGGCAACGGAGTGCTTCTCCATGTACTCGGACATATCCATGCGCACCATCGCCGTCTCGTCGTCGAAGAGGAAGCGGGCAAGCGCCTTGGTCAGTTCGGTCTTGCCGACGCCGGTCGGGCCGAGGAAGATGAACGAACCGATCGGCCGGTTCGGATCTTGCAGACCGGCGCGCGAACGGCGAACGGCGCGCGATACCGCCTGGACGGCATCACCCTGGCCGACGACCCACTTCGCCAGTTCGTCTTCCATCCGGAGCAGCTTGTCGCGCTCGCCTTCCAGCATCTTGTCGACGGGAATCCCGGTCCAGCGGGAGACGACATGGGCGATGTTGTCGGCAGTGACGACTTCCTGCACCATGGAATCGCGACCGCCATCCTGCTCTTCGGCAGCCTGGAGATCCTTCTCCAGATTGGGGATCACCCCATAAGCAAGCTCGCCGGCACGTTGGAATTCACCCTTGCGCTGGGCGATCGCCAGCTCGTTACGGGCCTCGTCGAGCTTTTTCTTCAGATCGGCGGCGAGGCCCAGCTTCTGCTTCTCGGCCTGCCAACGCGCGGTCAGCGCATCGGCTTCCTCTTCCAGTGCGGTAAGGTCGGTCTCCAACCGCTTCAGCCGGTCGGCCGAGGACTGGTCGGTCTCCTTCTTCAGCGCCTCGCGCTCGATCTTGAGCTGGATGATGCGGCGATCGAGTTCATCGAGCTCTTCCGGCTTCGAATCCACCTGCATGCGCAGGCGCGCGGCGGCTTCGTCCATGAGGTCGATGGCCTTGTCCGGCAGGAAGCGGTCGGTGATGTAGCGGTTCGATAAGGTCGCGGCGGCCACCAGGGCCGCATCGGCGATGCGGACCTTGTGATGCTGCTCGTATTTTTCCTTCAAGCCGCGCAGGATCGAGATCGTGTCCTCGACCGTCGGCTCCTCAACCATGACCGGCTGGAAACGACGGGCAAGCGCCGGATCCTTCTCGACGTGCTTGCGGTATTCATCAAGCGTGGTCGCGCCGACGCAATGCAGCTCACCGCGGGCAAGCGCTGGCTTCAAGAGGTTCGAGGCATCCATGGCGCCATCGGCCTTGCCGGCGCCGACCAAGGTATGCATCTCGTCGATGAAGAGGATGATCTCGCCGTTTTCCGACTGCACTTCGTTGAGCACGGCCTTCAGCCGCTCCTCGAACTCGCCGCGGAATTTCGCGCCGGCAATCAGGGCACCCATGTCGAGCGCCATCAGCTTCTTGTCCTTCAGCGATTCCGGCACGTCGCCATTGACGATGCGCAACGCCAAACCTTCGACGATTGCCGTCTTGCCGACGCCGGGTTCGCCGATCAGAACCGGATTGTTCTTCGTGCGCCGGGACAGGACCTGGATGGTGCGTCGGATTTCGTCGTCGCGACCAATCACCGGATCGAGCTTGCCCTCACGAGCCTCGGCGGTAAGGTCGCGGGCATATTTCTTCAAGGAATCGAAGCCCTGTTCCGCATTGGCGGAATCAGCGGTGCGGCCCTTGCGAATGTCGTTGATGACCTGATTGAGCCCTACCGGCGTAACGCCTGCATTCTTCAGAGTGGTTGACGTCGAAGCCGAGGGCTCCATCGCCAGGGCCTGCAACAGGCGTTCGACGGTAACGAAACTGTCTCCGGCCTTTTTGGCGGCGTCTTCAGCCGCGGTAAACACCTTGGCAAGCGGCTGTGCAAGATAGACCTGGCCGTCGCCACCGGACACTTTCGGCAATTTGGCCAGCGCGGCATCGTTGGCAAGACGTGCGGCCTTGGCGTCGCCGCCGGCGCGCTCGATCAACGACGCGGCCATGCCCTGATCGTCGTCCAGAAGCACCTTCAGCACATGTTCGGGAGTGAATTGCTGGTGACCCTGCGCCAGCGCATTGGTCTGCGCGGATTGCAAAAAGCCACGCACCCGCTCGGAGTATTTTTCAATATTCATATCGGACCTCCATGGATCGCCCTGCCCTTATTGGCGCAGACCGATGACTGAGATTGAGCCCCCTGAAAAGGCAGACCCCGCCCGCCACTTATTGAGATTTGCGGCGAAGCAACTGCGAAGAATATGGGAGGAGTTTTGAAAAGTTTAAAGGGCAACGGAAATGAAAAACCCCGGCTTCACACCGGGGTTTTGCAGAATTGGAATCGGTGCTCCGCGATTGCTGGGACCACCTGTTCACTCGAAGCCGTTCTTATTCCGATGCGGCGTCGGCCAAAGCCGGAGCTTCGGTCGCAGCAGCTTCGCCCTTGCCTTCGCCATCGGCGTTGCGGCGCGGCTGGCGGCGGGGACGATTGCCGGCGTTGCGGCGACGCGGCTGGCGCTCGGTCGCAGCGGCGGGCGTCTCTTCTTCGATCGCCACCTCGGCCGGGATACCCTCGATCACCGGCTGCGGGCCAGTGCCATCGATAACTTCCGGCTCGGGAGCGGGGGCTGCGGCAACGGCGGGAGCAGGCTGCTGACGTGCCGGAGGCGGAGCCATCTGCGGCTGGTCGTCCATCTCGTTCGTATCGATATCATCGATGTCGCGGTCGGCATTGTCGCGATCATTGTAGTTATGATGCTCGTCGCGCTGATAGCGTTCCTGCATCTGCGCCTGAGCGCTGGCAATGATCCTGTTATAGTGTTCAGCGTGTTGGAGATAGTTTTCCGCCATGACGCGGTCGCCGGAGCTTTGCGCGTCGCGAGCGAGAGCCGAATACTTCTCGGCGATATGCTGCGCGGTTCCGCGAATTTTCACGTCCGGACCAGAGCTGTCATAAGTCCTGGTCAGTGGGTTCGAGCCCTTGCGGTTGAAATTATTATTATTGTTATTTCCGCCGCCGCCGCCGTTGTTGTTACCACGCCCCCGACCGCGCTTGTTCTGCTGTCCTGGCCTCATAGATCCTTCACCTGAATTCTCTTAGTTGGGATGAAATTATGCACGGCACCTGCCGCCGTGGCCGGAACCTTCCAAGCCAGGGCCTGCGTGCCGCAAGCAAACTGCGCCTTAAGCGCCCGTCTGCCGCTCGACTACGTCAGATTAACTGATCACGCATTGGGTTATCTTCAACCTTTGTCACTCTTATCAGAGAGTGGTTCCCCGAGGCTGTCCAAGACAGGCGAATCGTCTCGCCTATTCCCAGCCGCCCAACGCGTGAGCGCAACCTATATTGCTTCCTCAGGAAATCCAAGCCTTTTCTTTGCGATAACAACAAGGTCCCATGAACCTGCAGCAAATTGTCGCGTCAATCATGATGTTTAAACACGAGAACTCGGTCATTGTGACCGTAGTCCCGAACTGCATCAATGAGAAAAAATCCTGCTCCTTCAAAAACCGAAGTCACTGTTTTGCGCTGATTATGGCCGATTTCCACTCCGACGATACCATCTCGGTATAGAAACCGCGCCGCATCTCTTGCGATCGCTCTATATGCATCCAGCCCATCAACGCCACCGTCGAGAGCTGCCGGAGGATCGAAATTCTTTACTTCTGGAGCGAGAGTGGAAATGACACTGGACTCAATATAGGGCGGATTTGAGACAATCACATGAAATCGACCGTGGATGGCTTCAAACCAGCTTCCTTGCACAGTATCAAACCGTGCCGCCAAGCCATTGCGCGCTGCATTCGCCCGCGCCGTTTCCAAAGCTTCGCTGGAAATATCGGAACCAATACCTGTCGCCTGCGGACATTCGTGGAGCAAAGCGAGGCAGATGGCCCCGGTTCCCGTTCCGATGTCGAGTATATGGATATTCCCATGCTCTAATACAAGACGTCGCGCATGCGGAAGTACCGTATCGACCAAGATTTCCGTATCCGGCCGCGGCTCCAGCGTCGCCGGCGAGAGCTTCAACGGCAGGCCATAAAATTCCCGTTCGCCCAGGATACGATGCACCGGCTCGTGATTGAGCCGTCGCGCCACCGCCGCACGGGCCGTTTCGACGCGCTCCTGTGCCACCCTATCGGAGCCGCAGGTAACGAGTTCCGTCGATGAAAGATCGAGAAGACCGCCGACGAGGATGCGCGCCTCGGTGGCCGGATCATCGAGATCCGCCTCGATGAAGCGGGCACGTATCTCCTGGAAAAGCTCCGCGACGGTCGGTCCCTGCCCGCTGCTCATGCCTGTTCGCCGAGCTGGGCGAGCTGGCTCGCCTGGTAATCCGCCAAAAGCGCATCGACCACCTCGTCAATCTCGCCTTCCATCATCCGGTCGAGCTTATAGAGCGTCAGGTTGATGCGATGATCGGTAATCCGGCCCTGCGGGAAATTATAGGTGCGAATACGCTCGGAGCGGTCGCCGGAACCAACCTGGCTCTTGCGATCAGCGGACCGTTCGCTGTCGGCGCGCTGACGCTCCATGTCGAAGAGGCGCGACCGCAGCACCTGCATTGCCTTGGCGCGGTTTTGATGCTGCGATTTTTCCGAACTCGTCACCACGATCCCCGAGGGAAGATGGGTGATGCGTACCGCCGAGTCCGTCGTGTTGACGTGCTGACCACCGGCACCGGAGGAGCGCATGGTATCGATGCGGATATCCTCGGGGCGGATTTCGATGTCGATTTCCTCGGCTTCCGGCAGCACGGCCACGGTCGCCGCCGAGGTGTGGATACGCCCGCCCGCCTCGGTTTCCGGCACGCGCTGCACGCGATGCACGCCGGATTCGAATTTCAGCCGCGAGAACACGCCCTTGCCGCTAATGGTCGCGATGATTTCCTTGTAGCCGCCTGCTTCACCGTCGCTGGCAGAGAGAATTTCGACCTTCCAGCCGTTATTGGCCGAGAAGCGCTCATACATCCGGAAAAGATCGCCCGCGAAAAGTGCTGCTTCGGAACCGCCGGTGCCGGCGCGTATTTCCAGGATMGCACTCTTCTCGTCGGCGGCATCCTTTGGCAGCAGCAGGATCTGGATGTCTTTCTCCAGTGTCTCGATCCGCTCCTTGACCTCCGGCAACTCCATCTCGGCGAGATCGCGCATCTCGCGGTCGACCGACTTGTCGGTCAGCATGGTTTCGAGATCGGAAGCCTCGGCGATCGCCTTCTCATAGTCGCGGATCTTGGTGACGACCGGCTGCAATTCGGAATATTCGGAAGCAAGCTTCACATAGACGTCCGCCGACGGACCAGCCGACATGCGCGCTTCGATCTCACCGAAACGGCGCTCCAATTCGCGCATTTTTTCAATGGGAAGATTCGCCACCCCACACTCCGATTCTTCTTATTCGTTCTGGTCTACAATGGAATATTGTGGCTCTCGGCGAAGCGGACAAGGATCTCGCGCATCGAGGTCTTCGGATGCGTGTCGTTCAGCGCTTCTTCCATGACCGCGGTCAATGCCTGGAGATCGAGACCCAGCAGCATCGCCTTGACCGGACCGATGGATGCCGGCGACATCGACACCGAGCGGAAACCGACACCCAGCAGCGCCATGGCCGAAATCGTCTTGCCGGCGAGTTCGCCGCAAAGCGTTACCGGCGTCTTGTTGCGCTCGCCGGCGCGCACGATGTCGCGCAGAATGCGCAGGAACGGGCGTCCGAGCGGATCGAAACGGTCGGAGACGCGTGCATTACCGCGATCGACCGCCATCGAAAACTGGAAGAGATCGTTGGAGCCGACCGATACGAAGTCGACCGCCGCCATCAGCTCGTCCAACTGCCACAACAGCGCCGGCACCTCCAGCATCGCGCCGAACTGGAACTTGCGCGGCAGGCTATGGCCGAAGCGCGACAGATGCTGCACTTCCTTCTGCACGAGTTCGCGCACCGCTTCAATCTCGGAGACTTCCGTGACCATCGGCACCATCATCTTCAATTCGCCATCTGCCGCCGCCTTCAGCATGGCGCGCAACTGTGTGCGCAGCAGGCCGGGCCGATCGAGCGACAGGCGAATGGCGCGCCAACCGAGCGCCGGATTTTCTTCCTCATGGGCGCGGAAATAGGGCACGACCTTGTCGCCGCCGATATCGAGCGTCCTGAAGGTGACGACGTGACCACCGGCCTGCTTCATGACATTGCGGTAGAAGGCTTCCTGCTCCTCCGCCTTCGGCATGGTCGAGGCGATCATGAACTGCAGTTCCGTGCGGAACAGGCCGATGCCTTCCGCGCCGGATTCGGCAAGCTGCGGGAGATCGACCAGCAGACCGGCATTCATCATGAGCGAAATGCGCTGCCCGTCCTTGGTGACCGGTTCGACCGCACGCAGCGCCCGGAACTGTTCCTGCCGGCGGGCGCGAAAGCGCACCTTTTCCTCGTAGGAGCGCTGATGATCGGCCATCGGCCGCAGGTGGACATGGCCGCCATCGCCATCGATGATCACAGGATCGCCATTTTCGGCGAGCGCCACCACCCCCGCCGCCTGGCCGACGACCGGAATGCCCATGGCGCGGGCGACGATGACGACATGGCTGGTGACCGCGCCCTCTTCCAGCACCAGACCACGAATATTGGCGCGGGGATAGTMGAGCAGCTCGGCAGCACCCATGGCGCGCGCAAAGATGATCGCATCGTTCGGGAAACCCTCGGCCACGGTGCGGCCGGAATAGCCGATCAACTGCCTGAGCAGCCGGTTCGCCAGATCCTCGAAGTCATGCATACGCTCGCGCAGATAAGGATCGGTCAGGCGCATCATCCGCGCCTTGGTGTCGCTCTGCACCTTCTCGACCGCGGCTTCCGCGGTCAGGCCGTTGCGGACAGCCTCCTCCAGCTTGCGTACCCAGCCCTGGTCGTGGGCGAACATGCGGTAGGTCTCCAGGACCTCGCGGTGCTCGCCTTCCATTGAAACGTCACGGCGCGACAGCATGTCGTCGATCGAGATGCGCAGGGAACCGAGCGCGTCCGCCAGGCGGCGGATTTCCTTTTCGGTATCCTCGTTCAGAAGATTGGTAACGACGATGCGCGGCTCATGCAGCACGACATAGCCGAGGCCGATGCCTTCATTGTAGGTGTCGCCATCAATGGTGACCGAGCGGGTAAGATCGAGTTCGAGGCCCGGCTTGGTGATCTTTTTCAGCTCGCCGGTGGCGATCATCTCGGCCAGTACCATCGCCGTCGTTTCGAGCGCTTCCAGCTCCTCTTCGCGATAGTTGCGGCTCGCCTTGTTCTGTACAACGAGAACGCCGAGCGAGCGGCCCGTGCGCAGGATCGGCACGCCGAGGAAGGAGTGGTAGACCTCTTCACCGGTTTCCGGCAGGTAGCGGAAGGCGGGATGCGATTGCGCGTCGGAGAGATTGAGCGGCTGGGCGGAAGCGGCGATCGTGCCGACCAGGCCCTGGCCCATCTTCAATTGCGACAGGTGGACGGCTTCTTTTTTCAGACCTTCGGTGGCGTAAAGCTCGAGCACACCATCGGCGCGCAACACGTAGACCGAGCAAACTTCCGCGACCATGTTGCTGGCGATCTGGCGGACGATCCGGTCAAGACGCTCTTGCGGCTCCAGCGGCTCCGCCATGAGTTCGCGCAGCCGCTTGAGCAGAACGCGTGGACCGCCGGAAAGGTCTCTCATTGCGTCTCTAGCTCCCGAAATCAAGATGTCATGCCTGACTTGCCCACGTCAGGGCCGGCCGAAACTCACCTCCGTCGCGGTCCGTCGTCAGCAGTCCTGAATCAACTCTTATCCAGACCGTAGCAGGAATGCAAAGTCCTGACTGCCAGTTCTGCATAAGGACCGTCGATCAGGATGGAAATCTTGATTTCCGACGTCGTAATAGCCTTGATGTTGATGCCTTTTTCGGCAAGTGCACGGAAAGCGGTCGCTGCAACGCCAGCATGCGAACGCATGCCGATGCCGATGACGGAGACTTTGACGAGACCTGATTCGTTTTGGATGACGTCGTAGCCGATCTTGTCCTTGTTTTCGCCAAGAACGCGCAGCGCCTTTTCGACATCGCCCGAAGGAACCGTGAAGGTCATATCGGTCTTGGAACCGTCCTCGGAGATGTTCTGGACGATCATGTCGACGTTGATGTGGCTTTCGGCCAACGGCCCGAAGATCGCAGCGGAGACGCCCGGCCGGTCGGCGAGACGGCGCAGCGAGATCTGGGCTTCATCCTTGGCATAGGCAATGCCGGTGACTACTTCCTGTTCCACGATTTCTTCCTCGTCACAAATCAGCGTTCCGGGCGGGTTCAACAGATCGCCCATGCCCGGAGCATCGGGATCCTCGAAAGAGGAGCGCACGAAGGTGCGAACCTTAAAGACCATGGCCAGCTCGACCGAGCGCACCTGCAGCACCTTTGCGCCAAGCGAGGCCATTTCCAGCATTTCTTCGAAGGCGATCTTCTTCAGACGCCGCGCCTTCGGTTCGATGCGCGGATCGGTCGTGTAGACGCCGTCGACGTCGGTATAGATATCGCAGCGATCAGCCTTCACGGCCGCGGCGATCGCCACTGCCGAGGTATCGKAACCACCGCGGCCGAGCGTCGAGACGCGGTTGTCGGGGCCAAGACCCTGGAAGCCGGCGACGACGGCCACTTGGCCCTCTTGCATGCGGCGGACCATTTCGCCGCCGTCGATTTCGAGAATGCGCGCCGCGCCGTGAGCGTTGTCGGTCCTGATCGGAATCTGCCAGCCCTGCCAGGAGCGGGCGTTGATGCCCATCGCCTGCAGTGCGATCGCCAGCAACCCGGAGGTCACCTGCTCGCCGGAAGCGACGACGGCATCATATTCGCGGGCATCGTAAATCGAGTGATCGGCGCCGGCGACCTTAGGCGTGTTCTGCACCCAGCCAACCAGCTCGTTGGTCTTGCCAGACATGGCGGAGACGACGACTGCCACTTCATGGCCCGCGTCGACCTCACGTTTCACATGGCGGGCGACATTCTTGATACGGTCCAGATCCGCGACGGATGTCCCGCCGAATTTCATCACGATACGTGCCATGTGCCTCTACCAGTACCAGCGCCGGGCGGCCGATACGCTACGAGCCCGGCATGCAAAATCGCCCTTCCAGTCCATTAGCCGGAAAAGCCTGATCTCAATGGGGGCGTCTCTTAACGAGTTTGGCGGGCGGGTGCAATAGCGCGGCTCAGTCGGCTTTCGCGCCTCCACTTCAATAGCCCACTTTTAAGCACGACTGGATTGTTGAGGAACGCGCCTTCGTTAACAGCGCAGTATAGCCGATCGACTTGCCATTTTAGAGCGTATGCTCTATATCCCGTTTTAGAGCAGACGCTCCATAATAAATCGCCTTTGAACAGGTTGCGAGAATTTCCCGATGGCAAGACCCCGGCAATTCGATGAGGACAGCGTTCTAGAGGCGGCGGGCGAGATATTCTGGTCGAAGGGTTACGAAGCAACCTCGACCCGCGATCTGACCGACCGCATGGGGCTGACGCATGCAAGCCTCTACAATGCTTTCGGAGACAAGCGCGGCCTCTATCTGAAGGCGCTGAAGCATTATCTCGATCGGAACCTCCATGCCCGCATCACACGGATGGAGGCAATTTACTCGCCGGGGCTTCGCATTGTCGGCTACTTCCAGGAAGTCGTCGAGCGTTCCCTGGCCGATACCGAGCATCGCGGCTGCATGCTGGTCAACACCACCCTGGAGGCACGTTCCGACGATCTGGAAATGCGGCGTGTCGTCGCCGACGAGACGGCCGAGATCGAAGCCTTTTTTCTTCGGTCGGTCGTCGCCGCTCAGGCAAGCGGTGAAATTCCCGTAGACCTGCCGCCGGAGGACCTCGCCAAATTGCTGCTCTCGGTGCAGTTCGGTTTGCGCGCGCTTGTCCGTGTCCGGCCAGAGCGCGAATTGCTGAATGGTATCCTGCGGCCGGCAATGGCCATGCTGACCTTGCCCTGGCCGCTGCCCGAAAGCAGGCCGGACGGATAAGCCTCCGCCATAGAACCCTCTCTTCACGAAACACCGAACCGGACGCGGCAAGCTCGCTCCGAACAGAAAAGCTTTGTGCCATGTCTGCCCCCTTACGCCGTTCGAACGTCTCTCCCTCCGTCACGGAACCTGCGCCTCTCACCGCTGCCGCCTGGTATGCCACCATCGCCGGCCTCTGCGGGAGCCTCGTTGCGATCGGTCTCGCCCGCTTCGCCTATACGCCGCTGATCCCGCCGCTCATCAGCGCACATTGGTTTTCGGCCGGCGATACGGTGACGCTGGGTGCGGCCAATTTTGCCGGATACCTCGCCGGTGCCTTGCTCGGCCGGCCCCTGGCTGCCGGTCTCGGCAATCGTCTGGCGCTGCGGCTGCTGATGGTCGCCGCGACCGCGGCCTTCTTCGCCTGCGCCTTTCCGGTCTCCGTCACCTGGTTTTTTGTCTGGCGCTTCCTCTCCGGTCTTGCCGGCGGCGCCATCATGGTGCTCGTCGCGACCACCATCCTGCCGCACATCCCGGTCCCCCGACGCGGCTTCGTCAGCGGCATGATTTTCCTCGGCCTCGGTCTCGGCATCGCCGCCTCGGGAACCCTGGTGCCCGCACTGCTGCGCATCGGTCTTCGCGAAACCTGGATCGGCTTAGGGGTCCTGTCACTCATCCTGACCGCCGTCAGTTGGTTCGGCTGGCCTGCGACCAATCCGCCGGCACCGGCGGCGCACGCCGCGGCCCACCATCCCACAGCAAAGGCCGAATGGTCGCTGCGTATCCTCTATGGCCAATATGCCGCCAATGCCCTCGGCCTCGTGCCCGTCATGGTGCTGTTGGTCGACTACGTCGCCCGTGGTCTCGGCCGTGGTGCCGACATCGGAGCGGCCTGCTGGGTGCTCTATGGCGTTGCTGCCATCACCGGCCCGGTACTAACTGGCTATGCCGCAGACCGCATCGGCTTTGCCCCAGCCTATCGCGGCGCTCTGCTGCTACAGGCTGTCGGCGCCGCCACGCTGGCCACATCCGGCAATCCCTGGCTGGTCGGCTTTGCCACGGTGCTGCTTGGCATCTTCACGCCAGGCATCGTGCCGCTGGTGCTCGGCCGCATCCAGGAAATCCTGCCGCATAGCCACGTCGCCCAACGCGCCGCCTGGAGCCGGGCAACGACGGCTTTCGCTCTTTTCCAGGCGCTTGGCGGCTATGGCTATTCCTATCTCTTCATCCACACCGGCGAAAACTACGGCATCATCTTCCTTTGCGGTGCGGTGGCACTTGTCCTCGCGTTGCTGGCCGATGTCTTGAACAGCGTGAAGCGTCGGAAACACCGAGCCTCATGAAAATTGAAGCGGGCAAAGCCTGCTTCAGGCCCATGTCAGATACGGAAAGGATAGTCCGCGCACGTCAACTTCAGAGAGCAACCCTCATGACTTCAAATCGCGCCCTTGGCTATTCCACCACCCAGATCTCATTGCATTGGATCATTGCAGCGCTGGTCCTGTTTCAGCTCCTGTTCGGGGAGAGCATGACTACGGTGGTCGACGCGCAGGTAAGGGGAAACACCGTTTCGCCGGCGGATATGTCTTTGGGCACGGCGCATTATTGGGTGGGTGTCGCAGTCCTGTTGCTCGTCCTTTTGCGCCTTGCCTTGCGCGTCGCGTTCGGAACACCCAAGCCCGCCGGCGCTTCCGCGCTGCTGGTAAAACTTGCCGCCGCGGCACATTGGCTGTTCTACGCGCTTCTGCTGCTCGTTCCCCTGACCGGCCTGCTGGCCTATTATTTCTCCGATCCCTTTGGCGATATTCACGGCCTGGGCAAGCCCGCATTCATCATCCTCATCGGCCTGCATGCCGCCGGCGCCCTCTACCATCAGTTCCTCTTGAAAGACGGAACGCTGCGCCGGATGCTCGTTCCGGCGCGCTGAGCATAGCGGCCCATAGCCGTTGAGGCAGCCGGACCCTTGACATCGGCTTCCGATCGTCCGACTTCACATCTACCAGGGCGTCACCTGCTCAATTGGCAGGCGGGTGACGCGGCGTAGACCAAGGAGCAAGACCATGACCGAAGCGGCGAAAAGCACGATCGACCAGAGCGAAGTGGACCGCTTTTCAGCGATGGCGGCGGAATGGTGGAGCCCGACCGGCAAGTTCAAGCCGCTGCATAAGTTCAATCCGGTGCGGCTCGCCTATATCCGCGACCATGCCTGCGAGAATTTCGGCCGCGATCCGAAGAGCGCACGGCCACTGGAGGGCCTGCGCGTACTCGATATCGGCTGTGGCGGCGGATTGCTGTCGGAGCCGGTGGCGCGCATGGGGGCCTCGGTCGTCGGCGCCGACCCTTCCGAAAAGAACATCGGCATTGCCTCGACCCATGCGAAAGCCTCCGGCGTTCCCGTCGACTACCGCGCCGTCACAGCCGAGCAACTGGCTGAGGCCGGCGAGACATTCGATATCGTGCTGAACATGGAAGTGGTGGAGCACGTTGCCGACGTCGAATTTTTCCTTTCGACCTGCGCCAAGATGGTGCGCCCCGGCGGCCTGATGTTCGTCGCCACCATCAATCGGACGATGAAAGCAGCGGCATTGGCCATCTTCGCCGCCGAAAACGTCCTGCGCTGGCTGCCGCGCGGCACGCATCAATATGAGAAGCTTGTCCGCCCGGAAGAGATAGAGAAGCCGCTCGGCGCAAACGGCCTCGACATCATCGCCCGCACCGGCGTCTTCTATTCGCCGCTGCAGGACCGATGGAACCTGTCGAAGGACATGGACGTGAACTACATGCTGCTGGCAAAGCGGGCGGGGTGAAATCTTCTTCGCCGGTGACCGGGGGTGTCCGCTAAGCTTTCAGCGCCAGGACATGCGCCAGCAAATCGCTCTGGCCCATCGCATTTTTTGCTGCAATTTCCTTCACCCTGCTACGATCGATCGTCGCCGGATGGCCAGTGGCAGCATAGGGCTGCTTGAATGAAAACGCCGCCGCGCTCGGCCCTTCGTCGTGAAGCCGCTCCAGACGCTCGGCACCGTCTTTCCATTCCGGAATGACATCGGCATCCACCCACCACAGAACCAGCGCCGGCCAACGTTGTTTCACGTTCCAGTGCCGCGCGTGCTTCAGTGCATCGGCGTGAACGCCGTCATAGCTGAAAGCCATCAGTGATTCGATATCGGTCCAAAGAGACAGGGAAGACGGCGCTGTCGCAAAGCCGCTGCCTTCGATGAAGCGCGGGAAAACCTGCTTACCCCAACATGCCGGTCCCGGGTCTCCATCGTAACCGGAGCGGCCGATGAAGCCATGGGCGCGGGCGGCTGCCTCGAAATTTGCCGCTTCCCGCAGGCGAAATCCTTCGACTGCGGGGCTGCTATAGGGCGCAACATGCAGCCCGAAATTATACATGGCGAGATGCTTGCCGCTGGGCATCAGTTGATGTCGTCCGGCAATACCGGGATAGCGGCGATCTCGATACCCTCTTCGACCAGCGCCTGCGCCTCATCCGGCGTCGCCTTGCCGATGATGCCCCTGGCGTCCGCCTCGCCATAGTGGATCTTGCGGGCCTCTTCGGGGAATTTCGTGCCGACGTCCTCGGCATTGGCCTTGATGGCGTCGACGGCCTCCTTGAGCTTGTTCAAGGCCTCCTTGCGCGCAGTATCCATGGCAAGCGTCTGCAACTCCTCCTTCTTGCGCCCGGTGGAAACCGACGGCGCCATCAGGAGTTTGGAGATCACACCCGAATTGCAGACGGGGCAGGTCAGGAAACCGCTTGCGACCTGCCGGTCGAAATCGGCGCTTTCCGAAAACCAGCCCTCGAACTCATGGGCACTGTCACATCTCAGCGAATAGCGGATCAAGCAGCGACGCCTCCAGCCGCCGGCGTCGCGATCTTTTCCAGCGAAAACTCGCGCGCATTCTTCAGATTGGGGATCTTGTCGTGAGCAGCTTTGACAGCCGCGACGTCGATCTCGGCGATAACGACCGCCTCGCCCGTGCCGCCGGCCGATGCCAGCACCTTGCCCCAGGGATCGATGATCATCGAATGGCCGAAGGTCTCGCGGCCATCCTCATGCGTACCTGCCTGAGCGGCGGCGATGACGAACATGCCGTTTTCGATGGCGCGCGCCCGAAGCAGGATTTCCCAATGCGCCTCGCCCGTCTGCCTGGTGAAGGCGGCAGGCACCGTCATCACCTGAGCACCGGCGACAGCCTGGGCGCGGAAGAGCTGCGGAAAGCGCACGTCGTAGCAAATGGAGAAGCCGAGCTCGGCAAAGGGCAGCGACACGATGCGCGCCTCGGAGCCGGGACGATAGACCGCGCTTTCGCGCCAGCTCTCGCCATTATCGAGATCGACGTCGAACATGTGGATCTTGTCGTAGCGGCTGAGCAGCCTACCATCAGGGCCGAAGAGGAAGCCACGATTGGCGATCTTGCCGTCGTCGAGCGCGATCGCGGTCGAGCCGACATGCAGGTGAATGCCGAGTTCCTGAGCCAGCTCAGCGGCCGTCTTGACGATGATATCATTGGCTTCGTCGCGCAGCACCGCGCGCAGACCCGGCCGATCCTTCTGCACCGCCCCGGTMATTTCCGGCGTCTGCACGTAAACGGCGCCTTTAGCCGCCGCCTCGCGAACCAGCCGCGCCATATCGGCAGCGTTCTTCACCGGATCGACACCGGAGCACATCTGAATGGCGGCAGCCTTGAAGGTCATTGTTCTCTCCCCGTTTTGTCCGGTTCAGGCGGCAAGCAGCGTATCGAGCTTGCCGGCCCGGTCGAGCGCATGAATATCATCACATCCGCCGACATGCTCGCCATTGATGAAAATCTGCGGGAAGGTCGAACGACCCTTCGCCTTCGAAATCATCTCCTGGCGCAGCTCGGGCGAATAAGTGGCGTTGTGTTCGACATAATCGACGCCCTTGGAGTCGAGCAGCGCTTTTGCCCGGGCGCAATAGCCACAGAATTCACGCGTATAAATAACGACGGATGCCATGATCCACTCCGAAAAAGACAGGTTTACTGTCATATAAGATCGCCGACAGCCCTTGCAAAGGTTAAAACCGTTACGTCAGCCGCGCCGGCTTTTTTCAGCATTTTCGTCGCCGCTGCAACGGTCGCGCCGGTCGTATAGACATCATCTACCAGCACGATGCGGCGGCCAAAGACATCGCCGGCCCGGCCTTCGGGAATGGCGAAAGCGCCCCGCACATTGTCCTGACGCGCCCTCGCCCCGAGGCCGACCTGCTGCGTCGTCCGCTTGACGCGCAACAATGTCGCTGCCAGCAGCGGTTTGTCCGAAAGCCGCGCCAGGTGGCAAGCAAGTTCCGCCGCCTGATTGTATTTGCGCGAGAACAGCCGCGCCCGATGCAGCGGCACCGGAATGATGGCATCGCAGGCGGCAACGGTGCCGTCACTGGCGCGCAGCATCCAGCCGGCCATCATTGGCGCCAGATCGGTGCGGTCGCGATACTTCAATCCCAGCACGAGATCGCGCACCACCCCGTCGTGAATGGCAGCCGAGCGCAGCCGATCGAACACAGGCGGATCGGCGATCGCCTCGGCGCTCAAAATCCCCGTGCCGAGATCGTGGAAAAACGGACTGCCCAGCACCTCACAATAGGGCCGCTCGATGAAGCGGATGCCGGACCAGCAGGCGGGGCAAAGGCTGCGATGCGCCCCCGTCGACGTGCCGCAGCCGGCGCAAGCCGGCGGATAGATGAGATCGGCCAGCGCCGACCACGGCTTTATCAAGCCGGCCCGCAGCATCGATACCGTGATTTCGCGTCCCATCATCCCCATATGGTTGACACTAGCTTTTTCCCGGCGCCTTTGCGAAGGAAAACGCGCGTGGCCGCTCGGCCCCATCAATGAAATAGTGATCGCAGGAAACCGTCATGGAAATCGTCTTCGACCAATCGCTGCTCGCCGCCCGCAGGCACCGTGCGCTTGCCCAGGGAGACCACAGGGCGGCTTTCCTGCTGGAGATCGCCGCCCGCGAACTGGCCGAACGGCTTGCCGTCATCGAGCGACATTTTGACGAGGCGGTCGAACTGCACGGCGCAACCGGGATTGCCGCTCGTGAGGCCTTCGCGACCGGCAAGATCGGCCATATCAAGCGTATCGAAAGCGAGACCGGCTTTGCCGTGAGCGGCGAGGATCTGATCAAAGCTCCGTTGGAAGAGCTGCCGCTGGAAGCGGAATCCGTCAACCTGGTGCTGTCGCCGCTCAGCCTGCACCTTACCAACGATACGCCGGGTGTCTTCATCCAGATCCGCCGCGCGCTGAAGGCCGATGGCCTGTTTCTGGCTGCGATCCCCGGCTCCGGTACACTGCAGGAACTGCGCGACGTGCTGCTCGCGACGGAGATCGAGCTGACCGGTGGCGCCAGCCCACGCGTCATTCCTTTTGCCGATGTTCGCGATGTCGGCGGCTTGCTGCAGCGTGCGGGCTTCACTTTGCCGGTGATCGACGCCGAGACATATACGGTGCGCTACGACAATCTCTTTGCGCTGATGCGGGACCTGCGTGCCATGGGCATGACCAATCCGCTGGCCGACCGCAGCCGCAAGCCGCTGACGCGCGCTTTCTTCCTGCGCGCAGCCGAACTCTATGCCGAGCGCTATTCCGATCCCGATGGGAGAATAAGGGCGACTTTCTCGATCATCTACGCGTCCGGCTGGACGCCGCATGAAAGCCAGCAGAAGCCGCTGCAACCCGGCTCAGCCAAGGCACGGCTTGCCGATGCGCTGAAAGTCGAAGAGCACAAGCTGAAACAGTGAATGGATCGGACCCGGTTCGCTGACCTGGGCGAACCCGTCAATTAGCCGGCGAATTAGCGACCGTGTTGGAGATGTAATTGAACATCGCCGACAGGCTGGTGCCGAAGGCGCCGACGCCACTGATGATCGCCACCGACATCAGCGCGACGATCAGGCCATATTCGACGACCGTGGCACCGGTCTCGTCACGAAAAAAACGCCGTACGGAACGCATACGCTTCAAACCCCCAACATCTGAAAACGAGCGTATCCGGCGCCTTCATGGACCCGATAGGCTTTACCAATATAACAGTCAGCAGCCGCTGTCGGCGCCATAGCCTTGAACGATGCAGACCGAACCGGGCTCCTGCTGCAGCACGCTACGGCGGATCGTGTAACGCTTGCCGTTTTCAGTCTGCGGGATAGAGCCGGTCGTAATATTGTCGAAATCGGGCGCGCTGGCGAGCACGCTGGACTTGGATTTGTCGGAAAGCATTGGCGTCAGGATAAGCGAAAGCGCGACCGCCGCCGTTCCAAACAGCAAGGCGATATTCAACGCGCCCGTCTTGCGCGACGAGGAATATGACTGTTCTTTTTCCTGAACAGCTTTCCAGAAATCGTCGTCCATAATGTCAAGCCTTCTCTAACGCACACCCAACCGCTTGATTGAGATCATTCAATGCCAGAAGGTCATAAACGATCCCTTAATATCCACATGTAAATTAGATATGCGTTGAGTCGCGGGGCAAAGCCTGAAAAGAACTAAGCAATTGATATCGAAGACTTAATTGCAGTTAACCATGTTTAGCTGGTTGTAATTTCGGAAACAGCAACCGCGGTAACGATACCGTTATGGACGAGACGCTGCACAACTTCGCATGAAATGCCTGAAAATATCTGCAAGTGGCGCGCCGATCAAAAGATGCCGAAGTCGATGCAGACCCAGCTTCGAAGACAGGTTTATAGAATGGCGCGGTAGGCGCGCCATCGCTCAGGATGCTTTACAGAAGATCTTGCAAGAAGGGGATCAGCGGCTCGTCGGCCGGCGGCATTGGATAGTCGCGCAGCGCCTGCGGCCGCACCCACTTGATCGCCTGGCCCTCGCGGCCGTGCGGGAACCCCTCGTAACGCCGGCAGATGTAAAGAGGCATCAGCAGGTGGAAGGTTTCGTAGGTATGGCTAGCAAAGGTCAGCGGCGCCAAGCACGCGATCTTCGTCTGGATGCCGAGTTCTTCCTGAAGTTCGCGCACCAAGGTCTCTTCCGGCGTCTCGCCGGGCTCGACCTTGCCGCCTGGAAATTCCCAAAGACCGGCCAGCGATTTGCCTTCCGGCCGCTGCGCCAGAAGAATGCGGCCATCGGTGTCGATGAGCGCGCAGGCAGCGACCAGAATGATCTTACGACCGGCCTCGCTCATGCTTCACCCGCAGGGCGCCAGTAGCAATAACGATAGGCCTCGCGAAAACCGAAACGGGCATAGAGCGCCAATGCCGGTTCGTTGGAGGCGCCGACCTGAAGCCAAGCGGTCCGGGCGCTGCGCATGCGCGCCCACCGCAGCGCCGACGTCAGGATCTCGATCGCCAATCCCTTGCGCCGGTGCTCAGCCGCCACCGACACCGACATGATGCCGGCGAGGTCGTTATCCTGCACGCAAAGTGTCGTCGCCACCGGTCCGGCCTCGTCATTCTCGATGACGAAAAGGCCCGACGGCGGCTTGATCCCGCTCACCACCTCGGCCAGGGCAGGCTTGAGAATAGGATMGGCTTTATCCACCAAGAGGCTCGCGTCGACATACCGGCCGACATCATGGCTCGGCAGATGATCCAGCGTATCGGGAAGCTCGAGATCGATCAGATCGGCGGTCATGACGATGGTTTCTTCAAACCGCGTCCAGCCATGGCGCTGCAACAGCTCGATCAGCATTGGCGAGGCCAGCGGCGTCTCGCGCACCACCATTGGCCGGCCATAGGCTTCGAACTTGCGCTGCGCCTTCGTCAGCCGGATATCGAGATCGCGGCTGTCAGAGGGATCGAGCGGCACGACGCAGTTCAGCCGTTTCGACGGATGGCCCGCCGTCAACCGCACCTGCCAACTGCCATCATACTGCACGGACGAGGCAGGCCATGCCCGGAAACCAACGGCTTCGAGCCTGCGCACCAAAGGCAGCTTGTTCATCGTAGACTGCGCATGCATCGGAAGGATATCAGCTCCGGTAGTCGCCATTGATGGCAACATATTCCTTGGTGAGGTCGCAGGTCCAGACCGTCGCCCGGCCATTGCCGAGCCCAAGGTCGACTTTCACAGGAATATCCTGCTGCTTCATCACGTTGGAAGCTGCTTCCTCGGAATAGGAGGCATCGCGTTCGCCATTGACGGCGACGCGGACGTCACCGAACCAGATGGCGAGCCTGTCGCGGTCGGCCATTTCGCCGGCCTTGCCGACGGCCATGACGACGCGGCCCCAATTGGCGTCTTCGCCGGCAGCAGCGGTCTTGACCAGCGGCGAATTGGCGATCGAGAGCGCAATACGCTTGGCAGCCGCGTCATTCTCGGCGCCGGTCACGGTAATCTCGAGCATCTTGGTGGCGCCTTCGCCGTCGCGAACCACCTGGATGGCGAGATCCTTCAGGAGCTCGTTCAGCGCCGTGCGGAAAGCAACAAGCTTGGGATCATCGGCGCGTTCGATATGCGCCTGACCGTCAGCGGCGGCAGCACCGGTGGCGAACAACATCAGCGTATCCGACGTCGACGTATCGCTGTCGACCGTCATCGAATTGAAACTTGGGTCGACGCCTTCCGACAGAAGGGTCTGCAAGGCAGCGGAAGAGATGTCGGCATCGGTGACGACGAAGGACAGCATGGTCGCCATATCGGGCGCGATCATGCCGGCACCCTTGGCGATGCCGTTGATGGTGACTTTGACGCCGCCGATCTCGGCGCTGCGGGTGGCAACCTTCGGATAGGTATCCGTCGTCATGATCGCCTTGGCGGCTTCGAACCAGAAATCGCTGGTCGCATCCTTGGCCATGGTGTCGAGCACGCCGGCGAACTTGGTCGCATCCAGCGGCTCGCCGATCACGCCTGTCGAGGCGAGGTAGACTTCATTTTCGTCGCAGCCGACGGCAGCGGCCGCCGACTTGGCGGTGAGCTCGGTCGCCTGGCGGCCCTTGAGGCCGGTGAAAGCATTGGCATTGCCGGAATTGACGACGACGGCCCGGGCGCTGCCGTGCGGCAGGTTCGACCGGCAGAAATCGACGGGAGCCGACGGGCACCTCGAGCGGGTAAAGACACCCGCGACGGCCGCCGGCCTGTCGAAAACCATGAGCAGGACGTCGGTCCGGTTCTTGTATTTGATACCGGCGGATGCCGTGGTCATGCGCACGCCGCGCAAAGCCGGCATGGAAACGAAGGATTTGGGAGCGAGCGGGGAGACAGAACCGGACATGAGGCCACCTGAACGAGCATGATGCCGAAGAAAATCATCCGGCTCCAGTGAAGGGCCCGGAAAAAACCGGGCCCTGATGGTTTGACTGCTGCGACTTACTGCTGCGGCTGAGCGTCAGGGGCAACCACGTCGTCTGCCGGCGCCTGATCCTGCTGCTTCTGCGCATCATCATAGGCCTTGCTCAGCGCCGGGTCATTGATGACGACCTTCGATTCCTGCTTAGCCTTGTTCAGGAGTTCAAGATACTTGTCGCGCATGACGAGCTGACGAACCTGATCCTTCACCTGGTCGAACGGCGGCGGCGGAGCGACGCGCTTGTCTTCGACCTTGATGACGTGCCAGCCGAAGTCGGACTTCACAGGGGTCTTGGTGTAGGTGCCGACCGGCAGCGCGAAGGCTGCGTCTTCGAATTCCTTGACCATGCGGCCGCGGGCGAAATAGCCGAGATCGCCGCCGTCGCCCTTGTTCGGGTCGGTCGACTTTTCCTTGGCGAGTTCGGCAAAATCCTTGCCGGCGTCGAGTTCCTTGATGATTGCCTTGGCTTCATCCTCGGTCTTCACCAGGATGTGGCGTGCGTGGACCTCTTCCTGCTTCGGCAGGGCGGCGACTTCCTTGTCGTAGCGGGCCTTGACCTCATCGTCCTTGATCGCGTCGGCGACATGCGCCTTGAAATAGGCGTTGTGCAGCTCGCGATCGCGCAGATAGGCCATGTGCGACTGGAAGTCCGGCGTCTGGTCGAGCTTTTCGGCAGCCGCGTCCTTGGCGAGCAGCTTAACGTCGATCGAAGCCGAAAGTGCCGCGACCTTCTTCTGTTCGTCGGGAAGCTGGCCAAGCTGCGGGTCGAGGTTGGCGATCGCGAGATCGAGCTCGGACTGATGGATTTCAACATCGCCGACCTTGGCGACAACGGGATCTTTGGCGTCAGCGGCAAACACCGGCGCCTGCAAGGTGACGAATGTTGCGAATGCAACCGCAGCAAGTTTGTTGTAGCTCAACATAAAATAACCTTTCGGTGGTCTCGACCGGCTCCAAGTAATGAATCCGGTAGGAAAAGCCTTCAGCAGGAGAATGTGGCCTTTCTGTATCGGCCAATTCCCGTTGACATCAATCGACCCCCCTCTTATCTGTCACGCAACCTCGCGTCCAGAACAGTTTCCGGGCGTTTTGTGCTATACTCCCGATTTTTTCAGTGGCGGATGAAGCAGAAAACGACAGGATGAAATCTCAGAAAGGACCAGTCATATGGTCAGCCTAGGTGGAATTGCCCGCAAGTTGTTTGGCTCGTCCAACGACCGTCGCGTCAAGTCATTCCAGCCGAATGTCGTTGCGATCAACGCGCTCGAAGAACAGATGCGCGCTTTGTCTGACGAAGCCTTGGCCGCGAAGACGGTCGAGTTCCGCCAGCAGCTTGCCGACGGCAAGACGCTCGACGACCTTCTCGTCCCCGCTTTTGCCGTGGTGCGCGAGGCCTCGCGGCGCGTTCTC
The DNA here is from genome assembly GCF_047445835.1 of Rhizobium sp. BR 317. Classification (NCBI taxonomy): domain Bacteria; kingdom Pseudomonadati; phylum Pseudomonadota; class Alphaproteobacteria; order Hyphomicrobiales; family Rhizobiaceae; genus Rhizobium; species Rhizobium sp. BR 317. The sequence goes on from NZ_JARWLB010000013.1 coordinate 154,237, forward strand.
GGCATGCGACCTTTTGACGTACAGCTCATCGGCGGCATGATCCTGCATTCGAATGCGATCTCCGAAATGAAGACGGGTGAAGGCAAGACACTGGTCGCGACCCTGCCCGTCTACCTGAACGCGCTTGCCGGCAAGGGCGTTCACGTCGTCACCGTCAACGACTACCTGGCGCAGCGCGACAGTGGCCACATGGGCCGCATTTACGGCTTCCTCGGCCTGAGCACCGGCGTCATCATACACGGCCTGTCGGATGAAGAACGACGCGACGCCTATGCCTGCGACATCACTTACGCCACCAACAACGAACTCGGCTTCGACTATCTGCGCGACAATATGAAATACGACCGCGGCCAGATGGTGCAGCGCGGTCACAATTTTGCGATCGTCGACGAAGTGGACTCGATCCTCGTCGACGAGGCGCGCACGCCGCTCATCATTTCCGGCCCGCTCGACGACCGTTCCGATCTCTATACCACGATCGACGCCTTCATTCCGCGCCTGTCGAAGGACGATTACGAGATCGACGAGAAGCAGCGCTCGGCCAACTTCTCCGAAGACGGCACCGAAAAGCTGGAAAACATGCTGCGTGACGCTGGCTTGCTGAAGGCTGAATCGCTCTACGACGTCGAAAACGTTGCGATCGTCCACCACGTCAACAACGCCCTGAAGGCCCACAAGCTCTTCCAGCGCGACAAGGACTATATCGTCCGCAACGACGAAGTCGTCATTATCGACGAATTCACCGGCCGCATGATGCCGGGCCGCCGCTATTCGGACGGCCAGCACCAGGCGCTGGAGGCCAAGGAACGGGTGCAGATCCAGCCTGAAAACCAGACGCTGGCCCAGATCACCTTCCAGAATTACTTCCGCATGTACGGCAAGCTGGCCGGCATGACCGGTACGGCGTCGACGGAAGCGGAAGAATTCGGCAACATCTACGGCCTCGACGTGGTCGAAGTGCCGACCAACTTGCCGATCCAGCGTATCGACGAGGACGACGAAGTCTACCGTACGCACGACGAGAAGTATAAGGCGATCATCACCGAAATTCTGGACGCCCATAAGCGCGGCCAGCCGGTGCTCGTCGGCACCACCTCGATCGAAAAGTCCGAGCTTCTTGCCGACCTCATGCGCAAGCAGGGCTTCAGCAACTTCCAGGTTCTGAACGCCCGCTACCACGAGCAGGAAGCCTATATCGTTGCACAGGCCGGTGTTCCCGGCGCGGTCACGATCGCCACCAACATGGCTGGCCGCGGTACCGACATCCAGCTCGGCGGCAACCTCGATATGCGCGTCGAGCGCGATTTGGACGGGATGGAGCCCGGTCCGGAGCGCGATGCGGCAATCGCCAAGATCGCCGAAGAGATCAAGGAGCTCAAGCAGCAGGCGCTCACCGCCGGCGGTCTCTACGTTATCGCCAGCGAGCGCCATGAAAGCCGCCGCATCGACAATCAGTTGCGCGGCCGTTCCGGCCGTCAGGGCGACCCCGGCCGCTCGAAATTCTACCTGTCGCTCCAGGATGACCTGATGCGCATCTTCGGCTCCGATCGTATGGACGGCATGCTGCAGAAGCTCGGCCTCAAGGAAGGCGAAGCCATCGTCCATCCCTGGATCAACAAGGCGCTGGAACGCGCCCAGAAGAAGGTCGAAGCCCGCAACTTCGATATCCGCAAGAACGTCCTGAAGTATGACGACGTGCTGAACGATCAGCGCAAGGTCATCTTCGAGCAGCGCGTCGAGCTGATGGATGCGACGGATCTCTCCGAAACCGTCGGCGACATGCGCCACGAGGTCATCGAAGATCTGGTTTCCAAGTATATCCCCGAGCGCGCTTATGCCGAGCAGTGGGATGCCGATGGCCTGAAGACCGCGGTCGCCAACTTCTTCGATCTCGATATGCCGGTGCATGACTGGGTCAAGGAAGAAGGTATCGCCGAAGACGATATCCGCACCCGCCTGACGGAAGCAGCAGACAAGGCCGCCACGGAAAAGGCCGAGCGCTTCGGCCCTGAGATCATGACCTATGTCGAGCGCTCCATCGTGCTGCAGACGCTAGACAATCTCTGGCGTGAGCACATCGTCAACCTCGACCATCTGCGCTCCGTCATCGGCTTCCGCGGCTACGCCCAGCGCGATCCGCTGCAGGAATACAAGGCCGAGGCTTTCGAACTCTTCCAGTCGCTTCTGAACAACCTGCGCCAGGCCGTCACGGGTCAGTTGTCGCGCGTTGAACTGGTGCAGCAGCCGGCCGAGCCGCAGACGCTGCCCATGCAGGCGCGCCATATCGATGCCACGACCGGTGAAGACGAATTTGCGCCGCTGAGCCTCGTCAACGAAAACGTCGTTGCCCCGGAAAACCGCGATCCGCAGAATCCGGCGACCTGGGGCCGCATCGGCCGCAACGAGACCTGCCCCTGCGGCTCCGGCAAAAAGTATAAGCACTGCCACGGGGCTTTTGAAAGCAACGAAGTGGTTTGAGATTTCGCAATCTCTGCAATGATCAAAATGCCGCCTTCGGGCGGCATTTTTTATGCGCGATTTTGTCGGATGCCGCGGCGATAACTACTCAGCATGTGCGCCAAAACGCTTCAGCAAGAAATCGATCATGCTGCGCAGCTTCGCCGTCGGCCGACGGTCTACGGCGTATAACAGGTACATCGGTGAGGCGACGGGTGTCCATTCCGGCAGCACCTGCACGAGGCGACCTCTGGCAAGATCATCGGCAAGCATGACTTCCGGCTGAAGGACGATACCAGCGCCATTCAAGGCCGCAACGCGCAGCGCATCGCCATTGTCGGCAGACAATCGCCCGCTCACATCCGGCCGCCATTCGCCATCCGGGCCGAACAAATACCACTGGTCGCGGCGACGCCAATAAGAAAGGCCGAGGCAGTCATGCACGGACAAATCTCTGGGATGCGCGGGCGTACCCCGCCGCTCCAGATAGGCCGCTGACGCGGCCATTATCCTTCGATACGGCTGCAAAGGGCGCGCCACCAAATCGACCTGGGCGACCTCGCCTATCCGAATTGCGAGTTCGCACCCCTCTCGCGACAGGTCCGGCACCCCGTTGTCCAGCATGACGTCCACGCTCACGGCGGGATACATGGCGAGATAATCGGCAAGTGCCGGCATCAGGCGGTGACTTCCGAACGTGACGGGGGAGACGATACGCAGCAGGCCGCGAGGCTCGGATTGCAATTCGCTCGCACTGGCGTCAGCCAGTTGCACATCGGCCAGCACTTGCTTGCAGCGCTCGTAATATAGTCGGCCGATTTCGGTCAGTTGCTGACGCCGGGTGGTTCGATGCAGCAGGCGAGCTCCCAGGCGCGCTTCTATCGCCCGCACCTGCTTACCCGCCATGGTGGGAGACACGCCGGCAGCGTCGGCCGCGGCGCTGAAGCTGCCGTGCTCAACCACCCGCACGAACATCGTCATAGCGGACAACTTATCCATATTATAAACCCAATGGTTCTAAATGAATGAACATAGAGCATGTTTATTCCGGAGAAGCCAGCGGCCATAGTTCCTTTGCCTCAGCCATTCTCAAGTCGAGACGGCAGCCAAACAGGAGCTTTCCAATGCCAACAATTCACCTCGAAATGCATCCAGGCCGAACCCTCGAACAAAAGCGTGATTTCGTCCGCAAGGTCACTCAGGTCACCGCTGAGACGCTTGCTTGCCCGACGGACAGCGTGGACGTGTTGATCAGCGAGGTCCCTCGCGAACACTGGGCCAAGGGCGGTCAGCTCGTAGCGGACAAGGATGCGCCTCAGAAAATCGCAAAATGACACGGTGACGGTCCGAAGCAGACCTTTACCGACTCCGTCAACACGGCGTAGGACCTGTTTAAGCCTTCGCATCCTATCGATCCATAAGTGTCGCCTTCGGGCGGCATTTTGTTGATACGCCGGCACCGTCTTCGCACGCTTTTCGTGTATTCGAGGAACCGAATCTTAACCCCCCTCTGCGAAAACTGTCGTTAGGTTAAATCATGTTTTAAGTATTGCGTATCGACATGGCGGTCTTTCAAACAGCAGAGAAAATGCTGCCGTCCGGGCTGCGGACTGTGCTGTCGCCGTATCTGCGCAAACTCGCGCCCCTTTTCACCGGCAATGACGAAAAGGTCGTCTCGCAGCGCATGGCGCTGGTCGCTTTCGCGATCCGCATTGCCGGTGCCGCCCTTGCCTTCGTCTCACAGATCGTCCTTGCCCGAATGATGGGCCGTTTCGAATATGGCGTCTTCGTCTTCGTCTGGGTTCTGATGATCCTATTCGGCAATCTTGCCTGCCTCGGCTTCCCGACCGCCATCATTCGTTTCCTGCCGCAATATGATGCGAGCGGCGATCACGATGCCATCCGCGGTGTGACCGCCACCGCCCGCCGCTTCGTCCTGGCGGTTGCCGGCGGGCTGGCGCTGATCGGCATGGCGGCGCTCTATGCTTTCAGCGGCATGGTCGAAAACTATTACGTCACGCCGATCTTTCTCGGCCTGATCGCCGTACCGATGATCGCGCTCGGCGATGTGCTGGACGGGACGGCGCGCGCCAATCACTGGCCGGTCATGGCGCTGAGCCCGACCTTCCTCATCCGCCCGACGCTGATCCTGCTGTTCATGCTGACGGCCATTCTTTCCGGCGCGGCCCATAGTGCTGTGACGGCGATGGCGGCTGCCCTTGCCGCCGCTTTCGTCACCGTCTGCTGCCAGTATCTCGCCGTCACCTTTCGCCTGCGCCGCCACTATCCCGACGGCCCGAAAACGATCGAATTCAGTGCCTGGTTTGCCGTCGCTTTCCCGGTCTTTCTGGTCGAGGGCGTCGGTTATCTCCTGACGAATTCCGATGTCGTCGTGGTCGGCATCTACCTCGATCCCGCAGAGGTCGCCGTCTATTTCGCCGCTGCCAAGATCATGGCGCTGGTGCATTTCATCTATTTCGCCGTCAAGGCCGCCATCGGCCCGCGCTTTGCCGCCATCATGGCCGAGAACGATCGGGAAAAACTAGCAGCCTTCGCCACGGAAGCCGCGCGCTGGACCTTCTTCCCGGCTCTTGCCGTCGGTCTTGTCGTGTTCGCGGCCGGGCAATTCCTGCTCTCGCTTTTCGGCGCGGCCTTTACCGAAGGCCAGGTGGTCATCGCGATCCTGCTTGCCGGCGTTCTCGCCAAGGCGCTCGTCGGTCCAGCCGAGGTGCTGCTGCTGATGGCAGACCGGCAGATGCTTTGCGTCTATCTCTATGCCGCGGCGCTGATCGCTAATATCGGCCTCAACGTCGCTCTCATTCCGCATTTCGGCATCGAAGGCGCGGCCATTGCTGCGGCCAGCGCCATGATGGTCGAGGCCGTGTTGCTGCATATCGCCGTGCGCCGCGCGTTCGGCATCGTGCTCTTCGCCCTTAGCCGCCGGCCGACGGCGCCAGCAACGAACGGGGCACTCTGACCATGGCGCGCCCTCCCTTTACCGAAAGCACAGACAGCCAAGTCAACGCTCTGACGCACACGCTCGCGGCGCTGCATTTCGAACGACCCAAGGCGGAGGCCCGCGTCGAGGTCGGACGCGCCGGCCGTGAACTCTGCCTCTATCCCGGCAAGCTCGGCTATGAGCTGCAGGACGAACTGGATTTTCTCTCCAATCGTGCCATGGAGCCGAACGTCTTCTTTTCCGGTCGCTTCCTGGCGCCTGCCATGCCGCGCCTGGAGGATCGGCAGATCCGCCTCGCTTTGATGCGCGATGAAAATGGCAGCCGGAGCCGCATGCGCTTCCTGATGCCCTTTACCGTCGACAAGCCGGGTTTTGCGATCGGTCCTTCGATTATCCGCGTCTGGTCGAATTCCTTCGGCCCGGTCGGCACGCCGCTGGTGGATGCCGAAGAGGCCGGCGAGACGCTCGACAATCTCTTCGAGGCGCTGACCCGACGTGAACTGGGCCTGCCGACCACGCTGGTACTGCCGGATATCCGGTTGAACGGCCGTTTCGCCCAGATGGCAAAAGCGGTCGCCATCGGCCGCAACCTGCCCCTCACGGTTGCCAATCCCTATCAACGGCCGATGCTCGACAGCAGCGAGGACGCGCTCGCCTATCTCAAGCGAACGATTTCGAACGCGCATCTGCGTGAAATGCGCCGCCAGTGGCGCCTCCTGGAAAATCATGGTGAGGTCGTCTACAGCGTCGCCCGCCAGCCCCGCGACATTCACCTGCGCATGGAAGAATTCATGGCGTTGGAGGCGAGCGGCTGGAAGGGCAAGAAGCGCAGCGCCTTGGTCACGGACCGCCACCATGCGGCCTTCGCCCGCGAAGCCGTCTCCAACCTCGCCGCCGTCGATGCCGTACGCATTCACACCATCGACCTCAACGGCAAGGCAATCGCCTCGATGATCGTGCTGATGATGGGCGGCGAAGCCTATACCTGGAAAACAGCCTATAACGAGGATTATGCCCGCTATTCGCCGGGCAAGCTGCTGATGGGCGAACTGACTGAATGGCATCTCGACGACGCCAACATCGTCCGTTCCGACTCCTGCGCCGTGCCGGATCATCCGATCATGAGCCGCTTCTGGCAGGAGCGCGAAGACATGGGCACGCTGATCATCGGCCTGACACAGAACGGCGACCGCGACGTCCGCCAAGTGGCAACGCAACTGCACATGTACCGCAGCACCCGCAACATGGCGAAGCTGCTGCGCGAGAAGATATTGTCGCTTACGAAGCGCTAGACATCCGGTTTGCTTCCAGAGCCTCGGCCACTGCACGATCGCGCAGCAGGCGGCGGATGACCTTGCCCGATGTCGTCAGCGGCAGGGCATCGACAAACTCGATCTCGCGCGGATATTCATGCATGGAAAGCCGCGTTTTCACCCAGTCGCGGATCTCGGCGGCCAGCACCTCGCTCGGCTCGAAGCCGGGCGCGAGAACCACATAGGCCTTGACGATTTCCGTGCGCACCGCATCCGGCTTGCCGACGGCGGCGGCCAGTTGCACGGCCGGATGACCGCCGAGACAGTCCTCGATCTCGCTAGGACCGATACGATAGCCCGACGAAGTGATGACATCGTCGTCGCGGCCGATAAAGGAAATGTAGCCGTCCGCATCCTGCCGGCCGAGATCGCCGGTCAACAGCCAGTCACCGACGAATTTCGCCTCCGTCGCCTTCTCGTCCTGCCAATAGCCGAGGAACATCACCGGATCGGGCCGCTGAATGGCGATCTGCCCGCTCTCGCCAACCGGCATCTCCCTGCCATCAACGTCGACGATCGCAACGCGATGACCGGGCACCTGCTTGCCGGTCGCCCCGCCACGGCTGACGCCGAAGGCCGCGCTGGAGGACAGAACGAAATTGCACTCCGTCTGGCCGAAAAACTCGTTGACGGTGACCCCGAGGGCGGAACGCGCCCATTCATAGGTCTCGCGCCCGAGCGCCTCACCGGCCGAACCGACGGTGCGCAATTTAAGATCGTAAAGCGCCCGGGGATTGCTGACCGACTTCAGCAGCCGCAAGGCGGTCGGCGGAATGAAGGCATTGCGCACGCCCATCTCGGCCATGATGCGAAAGGCCATATGCGCATCGAATTTCTGCGCCGGCGAGGAGACGACGGGCACGCCGAGCATGAGGCTCGGCAGCAGCGCGTTCAGCAGCCCACCCGCCCAGGCCCAATCCGACGGCGTCCAGAGCCTGTCGCCTCCTTGAGGAAAACCTTCATGGGCKAACTGCATGCCCGGAATATGCCCCGGCAAAACGCGATGGCCATGCAAGGCACCCTTCGGCGGTCCCGTGGTACCCGAGGTGAAAATCATCAGCGCCGGGGCGTCCGGCCCGGTTTCCGCCACGTCGAAAAGCGGCGGATGAGCGGCGACCAACTCTGCAAAGCCGGCGACACCCTCCCCGGCGCCGTCGATACTGATCACATGCGCCAGGTCCGGCAAGCGATCCCGGATCGGCCGCAGCCGCGACAGGCCGAACTGGTTGGTGACGATCGCCGAGGTTCCCGAAATCGCCAGCCGGTATTCCAACGCCTCGGCGCCGAAAAGCAGCGCCAGCGGCAGTGCGATCGCTCCCATCTTGTAGATGGCGACATGCGCGATGACGGTCTCGAAACTCTGCGGCAAAAGCAGCGCCACCCGATCGCCCGGCCGCACGCCGAGCGCCGTCAACGCATTGGCAAAAGCGGCGGAACGGTCCCGCAGCTCGCCATAGGTCATCGTCCGATGACTGCCGTCCGGGTTGAAATGCTCAAGGCAGACCCGGTCCGGCTCCCGCTCAGCCCAGTCATCGCAAACCGCGCGCCCGATATTGAATTTCGCCGGAATGTCCCAACGAAAATCGCGATAAAGGGCATCATAGGTGTTGCTTGGGGGCAGTTTCATACCAAAGTCCAGAAAAATGCTGCGGTGCAGCTAACACCTGTTGCGCCGCAGGTTCAAGGAAAACAATTGCGATTGTTGCCTTAGCGTCCGCGGAAATCGCCGTCTTTATTTAGCACTGCTTCAAAGCCTATTGCGAATTATTGAGCTAATCGGCGAAGCTGCGCTCCGCTAGTCTGCCTTCGATGACACATCCACTCTGCCTCCGGTCCGGCGGCGGAGCGTTTCCGTATCGGACCCTAAAACAGGATGGAGACTACCGATGGAATACGTGAAGCTTGGCAAAACCGGCCTTGAAGTGTCCCGCATCTGCCTGGGCTGCATGACCTATGGCGATCCCGGCAAGGGCACGCATGCCTGGTCGCTGAAGGAGGAGGACAGCCGCCCCCTGCTCAAGCAGGCGATCGAGGCAGGCATCAACTTCCTCGACACGGCGAACACCTATTCCAACGGCTCGTCGGAGGAAATCGTCGGCCGCGCCATCAAGGCTTTCGCGCGCCGCGAGGATATCGTTCTCGCAACGAAGGTGTTCAACCGCATGCGCCCCGGCCCGAACGGCGCCGGCCTGTCGCGCAAGGCGATTTTCGATGAGATCGACAACAGCCTGCGCCGCCTCGGTACCGACTATGTCGATCTCTACCAGATCCATCGCTGGGACTATTCGACGCCGATCGAGGAAACGCTGGAAGCGCTGCACGATGTCGTCAAGGCCGGCAAGGCCCGCTATATCGGCGCCTCCTCGATGTATTCCTGGCAATTCGCCAAGGCGATCTACACCTCGCGCCTCAATGGCTGGACCGAATTCGTCAGCATGCAGAACCACCTGAACCTGCTCTATCGCGAGGAAGAGCGCGAAATGCTGCCCTTCTGCGAAGACCAGAAGATCGCCGTCATCCCCTGGAGCCCGCTTGCCCGCGGCCGCCTCACCCGCGACTGGGACGAGGCGACGGCGCGCTCGCAAACCGACGAATTCGGCAAGACACTTTACACACAGGCGGTCGAGGCCGACCGTAAGGTCGTCGAAGCCGTCGGCGCCATCGCCAAAGCCCGTGGCGTCGCCCGCGCCCAGGTCGCCACCGCCTGGCTCCTGCAGAAGAGCGCCGTCACCGCCCCAATCATCGGCGCCTCAAAGCCCGGCCACATCGCCGACGCCGTCGCCTCGCTGTCGGTGAAACTGACGCCGCAGGAAATCGAGGCACTGGAATCACCCTATATCCCGCATGGGGTTGCCGGGTTTAAGTGACCGGAGATTTTGGAGCTGGTCAGGTTGGGCCAATGATGTTGCACGTACCTGCCTGAGCGGCCCCTCACCTCAACCCTCTCCCCGCCCATGCAGGGAGAGGGGGTTATCGCATTCCATTAGCACCTTCTGAATAAATGGACAGAGCGACAGATACGGAGCAGTCCCCTCGCCCCGCTTGCGGGGAGAGGGCTAGGGTAAGGGGCAATCCCACCCTCTGAAGCCAATTGAGCTGCAATGGCCTTCCACCGCAGACAATGACGATGCCTTGAGCCCACCGCAAATCGCGCAAAAGTTACTTCACGAGAAGGTCACGGTGAGGCTTAACAGGTCAAGATTCCCCCACCCCGAGGATGGCAATCCATGATCACAGCTCCCTTCGAAGCGCGGCGCTTTCAGTCGACCGCGGCCTATTACCTGCGCTATCGCATCCCCTATCCGGACAGCCTGATCGCCCGTGTCGCCGAGCGAAGCGGCCTGAAGGCCGGCGGCCATGTGCTGGACCTTGGTTGCGGCCCCGGCCAGCTTGGCATCGCCTTTGCGCGCCTCCAGGGCGCCGCCGTCACCGCCATGGACCCGGAGCCGGAAATGCTCGCCGCGGCCGAAGCCGGCGCGAAGGACGCTGGCGTCGAGATCACCCTGCGTCAGGGTTCTTCCTATGATCTCGGGCCGGATATCGGCAGGCTGCATCTCTGCGTCATGGGCCGCTCCTTCCACTGGATGGATCGCCCGGCGACGCTTACGGCTCTCGACACGCTGATCGAGCCCGGCGGCGCCGTCGTACTGTTCGGCGACAGACACATAGAGGCGAGCCCGGATTGGCGCACCATCGTTGATAAACTGACGGAAACTTTTTCGCCGGAACGCCATGAGCAGCGCCTGTTGCGCAAGAGCAAGGCCTGGGCGCCGCATGAGGCCATGCTACTCGCCTCGCCCTTCAACAACCTTGAGCGCATCGGCATTGTCAGCGAATATCAAAAAGATATCGAGGATATCGTCGGCCGCGTTTTCTCGATGTCCTCCACCTCGCCGCAGGCGCTGGGCGACAAGCTTGCGGATTTCGAGGCGGCGTTGCGCGCCGAGCTGCTGGACACGGCCCCTGACGGGAAAATCACGGAGATCGTCGAATCGAACGGTCTGCTCGCCTTCCGCGGCTGATCGAATCAGTCTTTAGCGCGAGGCAAGCTCCTGCCGGGTTGCGGCCAGAAGCTCCTCGGAAAGCGCGGGCGTATCCATGGCGCGGGCAAGAATGACCGCGCCGACCATGGTGGAGAGATCGGCAAGCGCCTTGCGCCGCCGCTCCTCCTGGGTTTCTCCGGGCGTGATCTCTTCCAGGATCGCCGCCATTCCCATCAGGCCGTTGGTGAAGGTGGACTGCATTTCGGGGCCGTAACGGCTGACCTCCTGCGTCAGCGCCGCAAAGACGCAGCCGGTGCCATGCTCGACGACGTTGCGATGCGAGAGATAATGCGTGAGTAATGCATCGCGCGGCGCCTCCGGCGCTCCCTCGACCACCTGCTGCCAGCGCTCCTGCGAGCGCGCCACCAGCGCCTTGCTGGCTTCGCAAGCCAGCTCGTCCTTCGATTCGAAATGGCCGTAGAAGCCGCCATGCGTCAGCCCGGCCGCCTTCATGATGTCGGCGACGCCGATGCCGTCGAAACCCTTCTCGCGAAAGAGCTCGCCTGCGACAGCAAGGATCTTCTCGCGATTCTCAGCGAATTTTTCCCGGCTCACTCTCATCAAAAAACTCCATCAGAGCATCAATAAATCTGTATTGACAATTTATATGATGACCATCATCAATATGCAACAAATATGACAGCAATCATGTAAATGCCTTTACACAAACGTTCAAGCCGGGAGAACGGCATGGCGCTAGAAGCGGACACGGCCACTCCTGGGCGTCTGCGATCCAGCGCTTTCGCCACCCTTCTGATCCAGACGTCAAGACACACAACTTTATCGGAACGCACCTCATGGTTTCCACAGTCCTTGCTTCGACGCTTGCCCGGCGCAACATCCACTATGGATGGGTCGTCGTCGGCGCCACCTTCTTGACCATGCTGGTCACCGCCGGTGCCATGGGCGCGCCTGGCGTGCTCATCAAGCCGCTGGAAGATGAGTTCGGCTGGAGCACATCCTCCATCTCCTCCGCGCTTGCCGTTCGCCTGCTGCTCTTCGGCCTGATGGGGCCGTTCGCCGCTGCCTTCATGAACCATTTCGGTGTCCGCAAGGTCATCGTCTTCGCGCTGATCACCATCTGCGCCGGCTTCATCGGCTCGCTGTTCATGACGCAGGTCTGGCAGTTGCTGCTCTGCTGGGGCATCGTCATCGGCTTCGGCACCGGCCTCACCGCCATGGTGCTGGCCGCCACGGTGTCGACGCGGTGGTTCATCAAGCATCGCGGCCTCGTCGTCGGCATGCTCTCGGCGAGTTCGGCCACCGGCCAACTCGTTTTCCTACCGCTGATGGCGGAGCTGACGGAACGCTATGGCTGGCGTACCACCGTGCTCTTCGTTTGCGGCATGATCGTCGTTGCCGCTCTGGTCGTGCTGCTGCTGATGCGCGACCGTCCCGCCGACGTCAATCTGCCGCTCGTCGGTGAAATCCATGTCTCGCCAACACCGCCCGCCACCAAGAATCTCAAGGCGGCCTTGGCCTCGCCCCTCGTCATCCTGAAAGAAGCGTCCGCGAGTTCCACCTTCTGGATCCTCGCCGCCACCTTCTTCATCTGCGGCCTTTCCACCAATGGCCTGATCCAGACGCATTTCGTCACACTCTGCGGCGATTTCGGCATCGTGCCGGTGGCCGCCGCCAGTGTTCTGGCCGTCATGGGCATCTTCGATTTCTTCGGCACGATCGGCTCCGGCTGGCTGTCCGACCGCTTCGACAATCGCTGGCTGCTCTTCTGGTATTACGGCCTGCGCGGCCTGTCGCTGATCTACCTGCCCTTCAGCAATTTCACCTTCTATGGCCTGTCGATCTTCGCCGTCTTCTACGGCCTCGACTGGATCGCCACCGTACCGCCGACCGTCAAGATCGCCGCCGACCGCTTCGGCCGCGAAAAAGCCGGCCTCGTCTTTGGCTGGGTCTTCGCCGCCCACCAGCTCGGCGCCGCCACAGCGGCTTATGGTGCAGGCCTGTCGCGCACCGAACTCAGCACCTACCTGCCCGCCTTCTTCATCGCCGGCGCCTTCTGCGTGCTCGCCGCCATCCTGGCACTGACGATCAGCCGCTCCGGCTCGACGGACAAGGCCCCGGCAATGGCCCACTGAGGCCAGCGCCTCGAGAGACAAAACGGCCCATGGCGTCCGCTGCCGCCATGGGCCGAATTGCAAGTCCCGGAAAACAAGACGCATTCCTTCGCAACCCGTCTTGCGCGTCCGGCCAATCACATGTTAGACACCCGCCTCGTTGCGATCCGTTGCCCCATTGGCGGAATTGGTAGACGCGCTCGACTCAAAATCGAGTTTCGAAAGAAGTGCTGGTTCGACTCCGGCATGGGGCACCATCTTACAGACTGAGAACCCTATATCATTGGAAATAACGCGCTAATTCGTCCTGCCGGTACTGAAGGCGGATGGAGTGCGAAAGAATTACCGTGAAATGCGTGATAAAGACCGGCAGCCTCGAACACAGGCGGCAGGTGCCGCGCCTATTTTGACGCCGTTCTACCGAACCCGCTAGTGGCTTACAGGAGTTATGCGGTTCACGGGCTGATGTCGCGATTTATTCGAAGACGCTCACGGCTAAAACTTCCGGAGGATATATGCAGCCTTTTGGCGATTATATTCCACCAATACACGCAGCTTGCGCTTCAACCTACTCTGGCGCACTATCAAGGTGGGTCAGGTCGCATGGCGTGGGGGGCGTATTATGTTCCGGCGGTATTGGTGGAGATGGGCGCCCGGCGCATTAATGGCGCTTATGCTAGGATGTGGAACCGCGCAGGCGAGCCTCTCTTATGTTCCCGGACAAACCGCGGAGGCTGGAAACTTCCTGTTGGTTGCTGGCGAGATTGACGCAAACGAAGACTTGTCAAAGTTCGTGACGGCCGTCCAAGCAAACAATACGCGCGTGATCCTTTTCAAGTCACCGGGCGGCAATGTCCTGAAAGCCATGGAGCTTGGTAGATTGATCCGCTCGCTACGGCTAGCGACCGTTCAAGTGAGGGCCGGAGAGTGCGAGTCCGCGTGTGCGCTTGCCTTCATGGGCGGTGTCATTCGCTTTGCAGACCCCGGCTCGATTGGCGTGCACAAGTCGTCATTTGCCGACACTAGTGGGATGAATGTCTCTGACGCAGTTTCCGCAGTCCAGCAACTCACCGCCGACGTCATGACCTACATGACTGAGATGGGCATTGACCCCGCGCTGATGCAGCTCGCTTTGAAGTACGACAGCGACGACATCCGCTATTTGTCTGGTAGCGAGATGGAACAGTATCGCGTTGCCCTAAATGGGGCGAAACCACTGCCCAGCGCCTCTGCACAGGTCAATCCGTCAGGTACTCCTGCAGTTCCGTCGACATCCTGGCCGAACGCACAGACTGCCCCGGCAGTAGCAAGCCTTCCACCGGTCCTCGCACCGACCCTGGACCTGTCAATCCCCGCAGCGCGATCAGGGAAGGTGCAGACTTACAAGGGGATGGCACCTCTTAAGGCGACCCCTACGATGGCGTCGCCAACTGTTGAGAATTTCGCCAACGGTTCGCCTGCCACTATCCTTGGCGACACCGGCAAGTGGTACCGTGTAAGGGTGGGCTCAAGAGTTGGGTATATGTTCCGCGATTGGGTCTGGGTGGACCAATTCGACGCAGCACCTTTTGGCAGGCAATTCGTGCAGGTGAAGAGCTTTGACAATCTGGCTCAGACTGAGCAGTACGTCCGTTCCTCTGGTCTGCCCCTTGTTGCATACATATCGAGAAACGGATGGTTCGCCATCGCGCTGGACAGAACGTTTGAGCCCAATGAAGCGAAGACCCTCCTGGAAACGATGAAGGCAAATGGCTCTATCCCGGACGACTCCATTGCGACTTACGGAAATGCCTATGCTAAAAAGGTATGCTGTTCAGCCAAATAGCGGAACACCGCTGCGCTCGACCAGTTTAGCAACCATCCAAAGCTTTGATGCGCGAAATGAGCGTCTTTCCGTAAACAAAGACAGTCTGAACGACTGCGCGACCATGGCAAGTTCTCCCCGCATTCGTTACATAGTCGTAGGCGACACGAACCTCATCGTTTGACCTAGTGACGCTGCGCAGAGTTAACGGCATCGACATGTCACCAAAATAATCCTGTATCGACCGTTCGTTGAAGGGGCCTTTACCGCGCTTTTCAGGCACGACCAGCGCTGACGCCCTTTCTCCATCGGCCGCCGACAGAGCAGAATAGAAGGCACTTACCGTGGTCATGGGGTCAAAGACACTCTCCGACTCCGACCGCGGTGCACGTGCTGCAGTCTCCGGTTCTATTGGCTGATACGCTATGCCAACCCGCGTGGCTTTCTCTGGCGTCAACCATTCAATCCCCTCGGGTGGGGCCGTCGTCACATATATGATTGCCGCTTCTGGAAGCCCGATCTGATCAAGGTAGGCACCTACCAGAGCATTGCCGACCCCGCTTTCACTCGCCTTTCCATCGGCCAAGCGAAAAGCAGCATGGAAGCCAATCTTCGATGCCCGATCGAGAAAGCGCGGAGAGCCGGCCAGCCATATGAGGGCACAGGCAGAAGCACATAATGTCTGCTGCGCGACCACCGTTGCAAAACCACGCAAGCGGATAGCGCGGCCTATCTCAATCCCCGCGCTGAGCGCGCCTCCCTCGCTGTTCAGCACGACGAGGGCCTTATCAGATGCCGTCGCCAACCTGCGGAACACCGCGTCATCACCAACGTTGATCACGCCCTTCACAGTAATTAGGTCAATCCCGCTCACACCCGGCTCGCTGGTTATTTGGGCTGCGTGACCGACCGCGAGAGAAGAAAACAAAAATAACGCCGCAAAGAGTAAGTGACGCATCGATGCCCCCCTTGGATACACCGAGTATTGAGCATTCAATGCGCTGCACTTCAAGGGTGTTGGATTTTGGTTTGGGCACTGACGACCGGGCAAAGTCTCAGCGCCGAACACCCACCATCACGAAAATTTTTGATTTTGTGCCCTTTCCGTCATCCCCCGACCATTTACAGCCATAATCCTCCCCCCTAAAGGTGTGCAACGCAGCAAAAGGGGGCAGAATGCTTCGTAGACTTTACGACTGGACCATGTCGCTGGCCCGCCGCAAATCGGCGGAAGTTTGGTTGGCCATTATCGCCTTCGTTGAAAGCTCGATCTTCCTCGTGCCCGCCGACGTCCTGTTCCTGCCGATGTCTCTCGCAAAGCCCGAGCGCGCCTGGCGCTATGCGCTGACGGCGACGGTCGCTTCCGTGCTCGGCGGCATTGCGGGCTGGGCGCTCGGCTATTACGCCTTCGAGGCGATCGCCAAGCCTATCCTTATCTTCTACGGCAAGCTCGACGCCTTCAACCAGATGAGCGCCGGCGTCACCTACGGATGGGTCGTTCTGCTGCTCGTCACGTCGGGCCTGGCGCATCTGCCGCCGATCAAGGTGGTCACCATCCTTTCCGGCGTCGCCCATATCGATCTCGGCCTGTTCATCATCTCGGCCATCGTCGCCCGCGGCGCCCGCTTCTTCTTCCTGGCCTTTTTGCTGCGCCGCTATGGCGAATCGATCCGGCATTTCATCGAGAAGCGCCTGGGCCAGATCACCATGGCGGCCGCCGTCGTCCTCATTCTTCTCTATATCCTCTTCCATTATGTGCTGGCGCACTGAGCACGGAGCCCTTGCATGTCTAAGACCTTGACCTCTCGCGCCGGCCTCACCTATTCCGCGCTGCTTGCCGTCGGCATGATCATCGTCATCGGCTCGGCGCTCGGCTTCCAATATATCGGCGGCTATATTCCCTGCGCGCTCTGCCTTGAGCAGCGCCAGCCCTATTATTACGGCATTCCCGTCGCGATCGTTGCCGCTCTGACGGCGGTGGCCGGCTTGCCCTCGTGGATCACCCGCGCGCTGCTCGCCATTGCCGGCATCCTGATGGTGGTCGGCGGCGGCATCGGCGTCTATCACGCCGGCGTCGAATGGCACTTCTGGGCCGGCCCGACGACCTGCTCCACGACTGCCAGCAGCATGACGCAGAATGCCGGCGACCTGCTGAACGAACTCAGCACCATCAAGGGCCCGTCCTGCACGGAAGCCGCACTCCGCGTCCTCGGCTTGTCGATGGCCGGCTGGAACGTGATCGCCAGCGTCATTCTGGCGGCGATTGCGTTTATGGGTGTGAAGAAGGCGGGTTGATTGAACTGAGCTCGTCAGGCGAGCGAGCGGCTGTTGCAGCTACGTGCCTGGCCCCTCACCCCAGCCCTCTCCCCGCCTATGCGGGGCGAGGGAGCTCTACAATGCCCGACGCCGCCTATGTTCATATGGTGAGGCCAATTATTTTGCGCTGTCGTCCCCTCGCCCCGCTTGCGGGGAGAGGGCTAGGGTGAGGGGCCATGCAAATAAGCGCGGCAAAGCGGAACTCGCCCGACCTTCCAAGACAATCAACCTTACGGCTGCAGTTCCGTATCCCAGTAGAGATAGTCGAGCCAGCTATCGTGCAGATAGTTCGGCGGGAACAGGCGGCCGTTGTTGTGCAGGTCCTGCACGGTCGGCTGGTAGGGCTTCTGCGCCGGGAACATGCCGGCCTGCTTTGGCAGCTTGCTGCCCTTGCGCAGGTTGCATGGGGAACAGGCCGCGACGACATTTTCCCAAGTCGTCTCGCCGCCATGGGCGCGCGGGATGACGTGGTCGAAGGTCAGATCGTCATGATTACCGCAATACTGGCATTCAAACCGGTCGCGCAGGAAGACGTTGAACCGGGTAAAGGCAGGGTTGCGGGAGGGCTGGACGTAAGTCTTGAGGCAGACGACGCTTGGCAGCCGCATCGAGAAGCTGGGCGACGATACGGACTGATCGTATTCAGCAATGATATTCACACGGTCAAGGAAAACCGCCTTGATCGCGTCCTGCCAGGACCAGAGCGACAAGGGGTAATAGCTTAGCGGTCTATAGTCAGCGTTCAACACGAGCGCTGGCAAGGACTGCGGCGAGACTGCAATCGTCAAGGAACCCTCCTGATCGATTCGGCATCTGTATCTGTATATTAGGCCGGTTGTTACAGGATTGTGAAGTCCAATAAATTCAGTGCATAGCGTCGAATCGACGAGAGCGTCCGATCAGTCGATAGGCAGCGCGTCACGCCGGGTTTTGACGGCATAATAGGCCCAGAAGAGCCGGGCCGCGACCGAGCGCCAGGGCATCCAAGCCGTCGCTTCCCGGGCCAAAGCCTTGGGCAAGGGCCTGACCTCATGCCCAAATGCCATGCCGACAGCCGCCTGCAAGGCGACGTCGCCGACCGGGAACACATCTGCGTGACCGCCGCAGAACATCAGATAGACCTCCGCCGTCCAGGGGCCGATTCCCTTGATGGCAGTCAGCCCGGAAAGCGCCTTTTCCGGGCTTTCGGCACTCAGCGACTGAAGATCGAGGCCGCCGCTGACTACGGCGTCGGCAACGCGCTCCAGCGTATCCGCCTTGATTCGCGACAGGCCGAAACCACGCCAGGCATCCGGCTCCAGCCCGGCATAGGCTTCGGCGGTCACCCGCCCGGTCCTCGCCGTCATCCGCCCCCAGATCGCATCGGCGCTCGCCCGCGACACGACCTGCGACACGATGATATGGGCAAGCCCTTCGAAGCCCGGCTCGCGCAGGCGCAGCGGCACAGGCCCCGCCTCGGAGACAATCTGCCGCAGGCGCGGATCGAGCTCGACCAGCGCCGCCAGCCCCTCCCTGATATCGTCTTCGCCGCGGATGATGTGCATGGCTTCTCGTAGTGCGGGATTAAAATTCGTGGCAGAAGAAAGCATGAACGCGATTCCCCGTCAAAAGCCGATTTTCCGTTTCGCGCCGAGCCCGAATGGCCCGCTGCATCTCGGCCACGCCTTGTCGGCGATCCTCAATCACGACATGGCGGAGCAGGCCGGCGGCCGTTTCCTCCTGCGCATCGAAGACATAGATCAGGCCCGCTGCACACCCGAATTCGAAGCGGGCATATTTGCCGATCTCGCCTGGCTGGGCCTCTCCTGGGAAAAACCGGTGCGCCGGCAGTCCGAACACCTCCCGGCCTATCAAGCCGCCCTGCAGTCGCTCATCGCGCGCGACCTCGTCTACCCCGCCTTTCTGACGCGCGGGGAAGTGAAGGCACGGGTCGCGGCAGGCCTTGCCAGCGGCAGCCCGTGGCCGCGTGATCCGGACGGCACGCCGCTCTATCCGCCCGACGATCGCCTGCGTAGCACCACGGAGCGAAAGCGCTTGCTCGACGCCGGCCTCAAACACGCCTGGCGGCTCGACATGGAAAAAGCCATCACCGAGGTCGGGGGGGCGCTGCATTGGCAGGAAAACGGCGATGGCGAGAGGGGCGATATTCTTGCCAATCCCTCTGCCTGGGGCGATGTCGTGCTGTCGCGCTCCGATGCGCCGTCAAGCTATCATCTCTCCGTGGTCGTCGACGATGCGGCACAGGGCGTGACCCATGTCATTCGCGGTCTCGACCTCTTTCACGCCACCGCGGTCCACCGCCTGCTGCAGGCCCTGCTCGACCTGCCACAGCCGCTCTACCATCATCATCGGCTGATTCTCGGCGAAGACGGCAAGAAGCTCTCGAAGAGCCAGGGCGATACCGGCATTGCCGAATGGCGCCGGCAGGGCTGGTCACCGGCGGAGCTTCGCCGCCGCCTCGGCCTGTGATTGGTTTTCCAATCGTTGTTTATCCGCCTCGGGACCGCCCTTGCCGAAGAGCATGCGCCGCACCTTGAACTTCATCAACGCCGCATTGAACTCCGCGCCCAGAATGAAGATCACCGCGAGCATGTAGAGGAAAACCAGCACGATCATGACCGAGGCAAGACCGGCATAGGTGGCCGTGTAATTGGCGAAGGTCGCGAGGTAATAGGCAAAGATCAATGCGCCGAGCGACCAGAAGAGCAATGTCAGGAACACGCCGGGGATGACATCCAACAGCCGCCGCCGGCCGGCTGCCAGCCACAGATGCAGGATCAGCAGCCCGGCAAGCAGCAGGAAGACAGTGCCATAGATGCGCCAACTGAAGACGACCTCCAGAATATCGGCAAGCCGCGGCACCCACTCCCGCGTATAATTCAGCACCAGCGGCACGGCGACGAGCATGATGCTGAGGAGGGCAAAGATCAAAACCGCGATCAGCACATAGCCGAGGCTCGCAAGACGATTGAAATACCAGGGCCGGTTTTCCGGCACGCGGTAGGCGCGGTTGAGCGAGATGCGCAACGCCTCCACACCGTTGGAAGCGAAATAGGCCGCGGCCAGCACGGAGATGGTGAGCAGCCCGCCGCGCGGAATGGTCAGCACCTGCACCACCTGATCCGCCAACGGCTTGGCGATCGCCTCCGGCCAGGTATCGAAAATCAGATGCACCGCCGTCGAGGAAAACTGGCTGGCTCCGAGGAAACTCGCAAGCGCCGTGCCGAAGATCAGAAACGGAAAAACAGCGAGTAGCGTCGAGAGCGCCACATGGCTTGCCATCGCGAAACCGTCGTCCTCGACGAAATGAAACACCGCGTCGTAGACGACCCTATAGAGCGTACGAACGAATATCGGCATTCCATCTCCGCTTGAGCCCGGTTCTCGTCTGCCGGTTGTCGATTGTGTCGGGTCCTTGAATATGGGAAACGACTCTTCGTTTGTACAGGAATCATTCCATGGCAGATCAACGCACCATCATCGTCACGGGTTGTTCTTCCGGCATCGGCGCTTTCTGCGCCCGCGCGTTGAAGGCGGACGGCTGGCGGGTTTTCGCAACCGTGCGCAAGAAGGCCGACCGTGCTTCCCTCGAAGCCGATGGGATCGAAACGCTGCTGATGGACTATACCCTGCCGGAAACGATCTCGGCGCTGGTCGCAACCGTGCGCGAACGGACCGGCGACCGTATCGACGCCCTGTTCAACAACGGCGCCTATGGCCAGCCGGGCGCGGTCGAGGATCTTTCCACGGATGTGCTCCGCGAACAGTTCGAGACGAATTTCTTCGGCTGGCATGAGCTGACGCGGCAGGTGATCCCGCTGATGCGCAGGCAGGGCCGAGGCCGCATCGTCAATGTTTCCTCCATTCTTGGCCTGGTTCCCTATCGCTTCCGCGGCGCTTACACGGCTTCGAAATTCGCGCTGGAGGGCCTGACGATCACCCTCCGGATGGAGCTGCAGGATAGCGGCATCCATGTCAGCCTGATCGAGCCCGGCCCGATCACCTCGCGCTTTACCGCCAATGCGCTCGCCAAGATCAAGGAGCATATCGACCTCGAACATTCGGCCCATGCTGTCGAATATCGGCGGCAATTGGCGCGGCTGAATGGCACAGGCCCGGTCAACAGGCACAAATTGGGACCCGAAGCGGTCTATGACGTGTTAAAATCCGCATTGAACGCCAAGAATCCCCGTCCGCATTATGTTGTGACCACGCCTGCAAAACAGGGTGTTCTTCTGAAAAGGCTGTTGCCGGCTAACCTTTTCTATCGTCTGATGCGCCGGTTGGATTGAAAGACGAAGGCCCGAAGCAATGTCTACCGTTACCTATATCGCCGCCATCATCGTCATGGGCCTGGTCGTGATCGTCCTCATTCGCGGCCTGTTCAACATGATGAAGGGCGACAATCCGAATCTCTCCAACCGGCTGATGCAGCTTCGCGTGCTGCTGCAGGCAATCGCGGTCATCCTGATCATGCTGACGCTGTGGCTGACCGGCGGCGGCCGTCCGACCTGACGGCGGGATCACCATGGTCAAGCTCAACAAGATCTACACCAAAACCGGCGATGCCGGCACCACTGGCCTTGTCGCCGGCCCCCGCCGGCTGAAGCACGATTTGCGCGTCGAAGCCTATGGCACGATCGACGAAACCAACTCGGTCATCGGCGTTGTCAGGCTGCATACCGCCGACATGCCCGAACTGGATGCCATGCTGATGCGCATCCAGAACGACCTTTTCGATCTCGGCGCCGATCTCTCCACACCGGAAACGGACGAACCACTCTCCTACGAGCCGCTGCGCATCATCGAAAGCCAGGTCGAGCGCATCGAACAGGATATCGATACGCTCAATGCCCATCTCGAACCGCTGAGATCCTTCATTCTGCCTGCCGGCAGCCCCGCCTCTGCGCACCTCCACCTCGCCCGCACGATCGCGCGGCGCGCCGAGCGGCTGATGGTGGCCCTGTCGCGCAGCGAGGGCGAACGCGTCAGCGCGGCGGCCATGAAATACGTCAACCGTCTTTCGGATTTCCTGTTTGTCGCGGCGCGCCACGCGAATGATCAGGGGCGTGCCGATGTGCTGTGGGTTCCGGGTAAGAATCGGTAGGGTGAGGCAAATTGTGCCTGCCGGCATCCATCCTATTGACGTTGACGTAAACGTTATTTATGTCCCGAGAGCAATTTGCCATTCTGCGTCATGCGAGCGTTGTAATTGGGGTAAAAACGCGTATCCATGTCGCCATTCGACAAACGGAGAGGCGCTGAACAGGCCATGTTCTGTGGGCGCAGTGTTGAAGGAAGGATTCCATGAAGATTCTCGTCCCTGTTAAGCGGGTAGTGGATTACAACGTCAAGATCCGGGTGAAGCCGGATGGATCGGGCGTTGAGCTTGCGAATGTGAAGATGTCGATGAACCCGTTCGACGAGATTTCGGTCGAGGAGGCGCTGCGCCTGAAGGAGGCCGGCAAGGCCGAGGAAGTGGTGGTGGTGTCGATCGGGCCTGCGAAGGCCGAGGAGACGCTGCGCACCGCGCTTGCCATGGGGGCGGATCGCGCC
>NZ_JARWLB010000014.1:0-172594 GCF_047445835.1 Rhizobium sp. BR 317
TCTTTCGGGACTGCGCCACCGCAAAAGCGTCTTTCGGGACTGCGCCACCGCAAAAGCGCTTCGCAGCCTGTTACACGGCGCGATCGTAAGTTAATTAGCGGCTGGTAATGCAGCTCGAATTCGTTCCTCTCCAGCGCACCTCGGAGCGCAATCTTGATCTGCTGGTGCGCTTGCAGTTGAGCATGCATCGCCACATTAAAGCGTCTGTAAGTGCCCCGGCCGCTCGACTTCGCGCTATAAAGAGCGATATCCGCCGCTTTCATTAATTCATTCGCGGTCTCCCCGTCGTCGGGTGCAAAAGCAATTCCGACGCTCGCTCCGACAGTCGCGCTGACCCCTTCTATGGTAAAGGGCTCGTATAGCACGTCGATTATTCGTTGAGCGAGATGGCAGGCCCCATCTTCATCCGTTGCGGCAGGGAGTATGATAGCGAATTCGTCACCCCCCAGTCGCGCAACGATGTCTGTAGCCCTCACGCTCTGAACCAACCGGGCGGATACCTGCCGCAGTAACGAATCGCCGGCCGGATGTCCAAGCGTGTCATTGATAGCCTTGAAGCCATCGAGATCCACGCACAGTACTGCCACACTTTGATTTGCACGTCGTTCATTCAAGACGTGATCGAAGCTCTCGCGGAAGAACACCCGGTTTGCAAGCCCGGTCAGCATGTCGTGCTTTGCCATGTGAGCCATCTGTTTCTGGGCGAGGAGCTTCTCCTCCTCCGCCCGACGGCGCTCCGTTGTGTCTCGGCAGAAAATGGATATACCGTCTTGAGTAGGAGAAGCACTTGCCTCGATCCATCGATCGAGCGACGTTAAGTAGTCCTCGAAGAAGGAGCGCGTGCGCCGACTCATTACCTCCTGGCAATGCTTCGCAAAAGTTCCTTTCCTTTCTTTCGGGAATAGCGTCCAAAAGACCTTTCCAAGCGACTCGTCCCCAATTCGCAAAAGTCTTTTGGCATTTTCATTTAAATACCGGATACGCCACTCGGGGTCGAGGAGCATGACGCTCTCCATGGTGCTCTCGAGAACCGAGGAGAGCTGCTCGGCCGCAGCTTCTGCCCGTTTTTGCGCGTGGCTTATTTCCTCTTTGGCGCGCTTCGCTTCGGTGACGTCGCGCCAGATCGAAAGCATTCGAACCGGCTCCCCTTCGCGCCCCATAACCGGCGCTGCGATCACGTCCATGCACCTTTCCCTGTCATCGGCATCCCGAATGGTGATCTCGAAACGGGCCGTTTCGCCCGACCTGACCTTGGCCCAACCGGCCTTCACCTTTTTTGCGTCCGAGGCTTTGCCGATGACATCCCATGTGGTTTTTGTCAGCGGTGCCCCTTCAGCAAGACCGAATATCTTCCGACCAGCTATGTTCATAAGTAGAGGGTGCCCGTCGAGGTCGAGCACGCGCACGCAATCGGCGCTGCTGTCGAATATGCTCCGGATGAAGGCTTCCGATTGTTCTCGGGCGATCTCCGCGGCTCGGCGCTCCGTAATGTCGAGAACTGATCCGACATATCCGAGGAACGTTCCATCGGCAGAAAAGCGGGGATGGCCGACATCAATCACCCATGCCCAGCTCCCATCAGCCCGTCGCAAACGGTATTCGCAGCGTACCGATGCCCTGCCCGCCTTTGCACTGAAAAAAGCCTTCTGCACTTTCTCCAGATCTTCGGGGTGGATGACATCCACCCAACCAAAGCCAAGCGCCTCGGACTCCGTTTGGCCGGTGGTCTCTAGCCAAAGGCGATTGAAGAAACTTGTGTCGCCCGATGGATCCGCCATCCAAATCATCACCGGCGCATTATCAGCGATCGTCCGGAACTGTATCTCGCTTTCGCGCAAAGCCTCGATGGCGCGTCGCCTATCGTCGACATCCTCGAGGACACCGTACCAGCGGACGATTTTGCCAACGCCATTGCGTTTGGCGGCCGCGCGAACTCGAAACCACCGATAAGAGCCCGTCCGAGACAATAGCCTGTATTCATAGTCCAGCGGGTCGCCGCTCAAAAGAGAGTGGTGCCAATGCTCTACCAGTGCGTCAGCATCCTGCGGATGGACGGCTTTTCCCCAACCACTTCCGACTGTCTTCTCTACGCTCAATCCCGTAAACTCGGTCCAGCGGGGGCCAACCTCCAAAACGTTTCCCGCCGCGTCTGCAATCCAGGGAACTTGCGAATGAAGGTCGACGAGAGAACGATAGTGATCTTCGCTGGTTCGAAGAGTATCTTCGGCCCGACGCAGCTTCGTGATGTCCACGATGACGGCGACCAGAAATTTCTCCTCAGTCCCACCGGTGGGTATGTGCACGCAGCGTTTTTTGGTCAGCAGCGTCCGTTGGGCGCCATTTGCCGTCGTGACCTGCTCCTCGAGATGGTGTTCCTTGCCGGTTGAAAGCACGACCCTGTCCAGGGATACTATTCTGTCGGCCTCCTCCTTGGGCAAAAAGTCATAATCGGTGTGTCCCAGAAGCTCATCGCAGTCCCGACCCAGAAGTGCGCATCCCGAGCTGTTGACGAAAACAAACCGCGAGCGATCGTCCTTTACGATCACCGGCTCGGCAATGCCCTCCAGCAAATATTGGAAAAAGTCATGAGATTTCCTGGATGAGTTTTGTGAAAGCGGTGCGTTCATAACTCGACTGTTCCACCGAGCGGCCGTCAATCGACCCCGCTCGGTAGAGCCCTCCCTGGTTGTGCAACCTCGACAAACTCTTTTCAGTCGCAATTGGTTCCAGCCGGCGCTCACATTTCTGCGACCTCAGGGCGTGAAGATTTTCGATCGGACGCAGTCGGCGGACCTCAAACAATCGGACATCTGATTAGCAACTATCGGGAAACAATCATATTGAGCTGACACGCCAAATGAACGACGCCGACGCGAAAGGCAGATACCGACTGCAGAGACGGTGGATGCCTACAACTCGATGGAGCGTAAAGAAGCCGGAGTGAAAACTGATCCGTCAGGTTGTAAATGCGGCTAGCCAAAGGCGCATTGGCGGAACGAGGAGTAGTGGAGGCTAAAGCGGAAATGCTGAGTAGAATGTGCTAAAGTGCGGCGGGCGCCCGAATCTTGGCTGTAGCGGCCAGGCGCTCGCACCGGCTCGACTCGAAAAGCGCTCGCTTGCGATATCGATTACCGAGCACCTCCCATTCCGCATTTCAAGCATTGTACCACGACGCCGGTCCGAGACGACTAGTTCAACGTTTTCGTGGTTCGAATCATATCAGGCGGCGTCGGCGAGTTTATAGGACCATGTGTGGATGACGGGATGGCGATTGACGTCGTCGATGCCGGCCATAATGCGTTCCTTGAGTTCGTGCTTTGAGCTCACCCGGATGTGGCGCAGGACGGAGCGGGCGAATTTGGAGAAGAAGCCCTCGATCAGGTTGAGCCAGGAGCCGTGTTTGGGCGTGAAGGTAAATTCGAAGCGGCCTGCCGGTCGTTTATCGAGCCAGGCTTTGGTTTCTTTCGAGATGTGGGCGGAATGATYGTCGAGGATCAACTTGATGGCGGTGCCGGCCGGATAGGCGGCATCGAGCAGCTTGAGGAATTCGATGAACTCGCGGCTGCGGTGACGGTCTTTGACAAGCGCGTGGACCTTGCCTGTCAACAGGTCAATTCCAGCCAACAGGCTGAGCGTGCCATGACGCTTATATTCAAAATCGCGTGCAAAGGCCGGATGGACACCTGGCACGGGCGGCAAATCCGGCGCCGTCGTCGCGATCGCCTGGATTCCAGGCTTCTCGTCATAGGAGACGATCGCGACCGGCTTGCCCGATTTGTTCGATTTGGCGGCGGCCTTTTTCAGGACCTGGACCTCGCGATAGACACACAAGACCTCCGCCATCTTCTGCTCGAACTCGGCATCGCGACGTTCCAGATAGTAGCGCATCTTGTGSGGTTTGATTTCCTCCTGGCCAAGGAGCTTGCTGACCGTGCCCTGAACCAGGCGGGCCAGACAGGAATGTCCGGCCCCMGGTCCGTGCTCGCGCGCATGGCGGGCCAGCAGCCGCGTCGTCCACAGTTCGTGCGGATAGCCATGGTCCTTGGCCTTGTCGCACGCCAAAGACACCAGCCAGGCCTTGGCCTCCGRCGTGATCACCGGCTCCTTGCCCGGCCGCGGCCGGTCGTCGAGCGCCGAAAGCGGGCCATAGCTCTCGGCGCGCTCAACACAGCGCTGSACCGTYTGATGGTGCACGCCAAGTCTTCGTCCCACGGCAAAGAACGACGGGTTCTCCCGATAGGCCAAAAGCATAGCTGCCCGCGATACCCGGCTCGCCGGYTCGCTTCGAGACCGCGAAAGAGCCGTCAACGTTTCGATCTCCTGCTCGCTCATCGCCAACTCGATTACGCGCCGTCTGGGTGCCATGATGAAACTCCTCATTTGGATAACTCAAACCAGGAATCCGCCAGCCCGCTTCAGGTTCCATCAAAGGCCGCTTTCATGGAATCGCTCGTCTAGTTCAGGCTGGCGGAAGTTTGGACGCATTTTCTATGCGGTCAAGGGTTTGCCGGCCCATGTCCATTTGAACGGCTTTGCCATTGTCTCATTTGAAGTAGGCGATGAAGCGCTCAATGCGGTCTTTAAGATCGGCGGTGGAGGTGAAGGAGGCGCGGCGCAGCATCTTGCGCACCAGGATGGAGAACCAGATTTCGATTTGGTTGAGCCAGGAGGCGTGTTTAGGAGTGAAGTGGAAGGTGATGCGATGGCTCTGATCGCTGAGGAAGGCGGCACGGCTGGCCTTTGTTGCGAGAATGCCGTCGCGGCCTTTGCTGCCGAGTGTTGCTTCATCGATGCCGCACTGGCGCGCCACCAAGCGCACGACGCCTTCGGACTTATGGGTGTCGAGATTGTCGCAGACGATGCGCCAGCGCATGGCCGGGGCCGCCGAGCGCAACAGGCGATCGAGGAAGCTGACGAAGTCGGCTTCGGTGCGCGTGTTTGCAATGGTGCCGCCGACCTTGCCGGTGGCGACATCGAAGTGGGCGATCAGCGTTTGGGTGCCGTGACGGACATATTCGAACTCGCGCCGCTCGACCTTGCCCGGCTTGATCGGCAAGGAAGGGGCGATGCGTTCGAGCGCCTGGATGCCGGTCATCTCGTCGACCGACACCGTCTTCGTCGTCTTTTGGGCGGCGATGGCGCTGCGATAGACGCGGCACACATCGATGCATCTGGTTTCAAAGTCCGGATCGGGCTTGGTCCCGAATGCACCAGCGACAAGCAGGTCGGCGTAGTTCTCTTTGGCAGCCGATTGGATAACGTCAGCCGTCGGTTCTCCATGAGCCTGGATGGCGATGATCTCAACATTTAGGCCGGCATTGCGGAGTACGGTTGCGAATCGGTCGCGGGCCTTCTCATTGATCAGTTTCTCATCAATGACCGAGACTAACACAACTCGCGATGTATTCTCCAAAAGCAGCCGCGCACCCGTTAGCGCCCGCGATAGGGCAGCGCTTCCGTCCCACGCAATCGCTATTGTATCAATCCGCCCATAGAACTTGTCCAAGGGAAATAGGACAAGTGGCCGGCCGCTTTCAAATAGAACACTCTCGACAAGTGGCGCTGTTATCTCAGAAGCTTCCATGACCGAAAGCTCATAGGCGCGCGAAAGCTCGGCAAGGGCGCTTGCGACGAAAGGCTCCCATTCTTCGAAGGATTGAATCGAGGCATGTATGTCCGCCTTCTGCGCATAATCTTGGAATATCTCGATCAGTGCCGCTCCACTGTCGCGGCTAAATTGCTCGGCCTCGGAACTCGTTTTCTCCGCATCGGCTTTTGAGACGAACGGTCGCCGAGTGAGTGGTATCTTGTCATGCAAAACGCTTGCAGTGAGGTCGGTCTTTTGATGGCGTGCGAATTCGACCGCATTCTGAACGATGGTAAACGAACTGGCCTCCGGATAAGTGATCAATGGTAGATGGAATTGAGGTTTCATGCCGATCTCCTGCCACACGGTGCCGTAAATGGTTACTCGCGTCGCCCACTTTTGCATTGACGGACATCAACGTTACCAGCTTATAGAGCAGCTATCGGCCCCTTGTCGGAAGGATCGGCCGATGCAACAGGTTATCGGGTTCAAACTCAATTTCTCTCGCCCCAAGCCGGTGCCGTTCTTTACAAGTTTGCCGTCCACATATGGTTGCTACCGCCGACTTTATCAAAAGAGGGCCTTCAGACGTCGTAGGACGGTTGCGATCGACGGCCATCGAGGCACTCCGAAGGCGGCTTTCCCCAGCCATCGGACGCAGCTCAGTTGCAATAGCGTCGGGGTATTAGGTGGGAAGGGGGAGCAAGAGCTTCCTTCCTTATGTCAGCCGACACTAACATGAAGATGGTTTTCAACGACTGTAACGCTGGGGATAGACCATGCAGCCTGCTCTGCGACGCGCCGCTCGTTCAACGTATGCACATTGCCCTCAAGCACCACTTTATTGTCGGCCACACAAACGCTTATCGCATTGGCGTCGAGCTCCGCGTTTCGCAGAAATGCCTGCTCAATCTGGCTCTTGATGTCGGAAACACTTGGACGTGGCTGGATCGTGAGACGATTAGCGACGCCGATAACACCACCAAGCTTCTTGACGGCGTTTTCCGCAGCCATACGCTGAAAATTCCAACGGACCTCGCCTGATAGGGTCACCCAGCCCCTCTGAACCTGGACGTCAATGGCGCCGTCCGGAAGTGAGGTGTCCCAGGCAATGACATCAAGGGCGCGGCCCGCAATTTCGTCGTCAGAATGCGCTTTATGCCCTGGATAGCGAACTTCAATCTCCTCGGTTATTGCGCGGACACCCTTCACACGTTGCGTAATAAGTTCGG
Source organism: Rhizobium sp. BR 317 (assembly GCF_047445835.1). NCBI lineage: Bacteria > Pseudomonadati > Pseudomonadota > Alphaproteobacteria > Hyphomicrobiales > Rhizobiaceae > Rhizobium > Rhizobium sp. BR 317. The sequence continues at coordinate 6,820 of NZ_JARWLB010000014.1, forward strand.
CTGCCAGTTTTTCTGTGTAGCTCTTCACGTGGCCAGACAGCGTGACAATACCATTGGTCACGGAAACACCGATATTAGCAGCGTCAACCTTGGGATCGAATTCCAGTTCGTCGAGGACATCCCGGCGAATCGTTAGATCGCTCATGTTTTCCTCCTTGAATACGGTTGAGGCGCCCACCTCAGTTCTAATCTTTGTCGCTGCAGCGTTCGGTGTCATTGCGCTCGGTCAAAAATGATTGCGGACTTTTAGCATCAGCTTTCTCATGATCATCACGAGAAGATTCGGCGAATGGTGCAGATTTTCAGCGCAGCGAATACCTGATGAGTGACAATCGTTCCTTCGGAAGTGCATGACGCAATCGCTATCATGCTGACGAGCCGTGCCAAACAGGCTCAACGTTCTGAAGTGGCGATACAAGTCGTAGTAGGGATCAGGTTGCAGTCGTTCGGCGATGGCCGCGCCAGCTCCTTCGCTTTTCACCCGGAGCCCGCATCCAACCATCAATCTTCGCATGTCTTGAGAAGAACAGGCACGGCCTTTTCGTGAACCGGATTCACTATGGCGTTCGCGTCAGTTGGCGCGCCACGTCTATAGGAGGCCTCTATAGGAGGCGAGACGCGAATGCCATTGGGTTCCCTCTGGCGTGTGGATTTCAGCGCCATATCCGATCTTTGATGCCGAAGCTCGAAAATTCGGTGCACGGCGCTTGCTCGGGTCTAGCAGTCGTTCTGAAGATTACCATGCACCAGCGAGCGAATTGCCGACAAGCGGAACGATCTTGGTTTTGCCCTGCTGGTCTCGAACCGTGATTGACGCCGGCATTTGCTTCGGTGACTTTCGGAACCAATTCGCGGCGACGGTGGCAAGGTCTCCGATCATCGGATGCTTGCGCCAGTCCGCAAAACGTCGGGTCATTGCGTCAGGCTCAGAGTGATAAAAGAAATCTCCGGATTGGGCGAGATCATTGATCGACGGAGCCATTGATGAATGCGGACGCTGAAACATCTTGGACGGCACTCTCAAATCCGGTGCGCTCTCGGGAAACGTTGGCGCCATGAAGTCGATTACCCAACCGTCCGCTTCGACCCAGCAGTGAAAGTTTTCACCGGCACCGGAAACGTAACCGTCTTCGCGGTGGTCAGCGAAAAGGATGTGCTTTCCTTCAAAATTGTAAGCGGCGAGACCACCCTTGGGCGTCGCCGCGATCTTATAATGGTGTTGGAGAATGAAGGCTCCAAATGTGCTGAAATACATGGAAGCCGTGGCAGGATTGGCGTTTTCGTTGATCAGCAAGCTATTGATGACCCTGTAGATCCGATGATAGTCGCTTTGCTTGACCAACATGACCGTTTGCCCCAATTCGATAGTCGGGCATGTACTAGGCGAGAGGAGGGGCATTGTAAACGCTGCCTCATTCCCCCTTTTCAGAACCAGACATTCCGCCAAGCGATCGATCGACAACATAGCTCAAAAGGCGAGTTGGAAAAAACAGATGCTGCGGATGGAACGATCAACCAGCAATCCGGAAGATTCAAACCTGCATTCTCAACTACGTTCCCCCCGCAAACATCMACATCTTTAATCGATTAAAATAAATTCAATCGTTTAAACTTTTTAATGCTCTAATTTACAAAGAATTTCTCCCGTGGCATTCAAAGAACATCAACGGCAGGGGAGGCCCCGATGCAAGAGCGTGAAACCGTACGGAAAGAAATCCCCGTACATGTAGTCGATCGTCTGGAAAATGAATGGCGGGTAATGCAGGTCGAGCGTTCGCCGGCAAAGCTTGTGCCTGAGATCGACGGGACCGATAAGATTACCTCTGCGCCGGGCAACGGCATTAACACACGCTGAGCACTACCGCGCTTGCTGCGGTTATCGGTAAAGCCTACATCCATCTCATCGAACGTTCTGCGCTTGGGATCCGAATTGATCGGGTCCCATTTCTTTATGCGGAAATTGCGCGTGGGCGGGGAACAAGCTCTTCGCCGGATGTCGCTGAATCATCGGGCTGGTTGAGCACCGCTTGGCTCACGGTGTCGACGATGGCGTATTTCTCGGCTTGATAGTTCCAGTATTCGGAGATGAAGTTTCGAGACAACCAGAAGCTGCTTTTGCCGGAGTTGCCGGCCCAGCCGACGCTTCCGAGGTCTGTCGCCTGTTTCAAAAGCCGCTTCAGATGCGAGCCCGAAATCATAAACCGGCTCTGGATGATCTTCAGCGAAATCGGGCCGATCAGGACCTTGTCCGCGGCGGGATCAATCTTGTCGATTCGGGAAAAGAGATAGTCCATCACCACACCGCCGGAGGTCGCCCAGTTGAACAAAGCGAAGGTTACGCCGGGATTCTGCAGGCTTTCGCTGTCCAGGATCATCTTGGCGATCCTGGGCTGCATCCGCGACACCGAAGCGGGGTCGGCGGTTGTCCTTGCCAGCCTGTCGCCGCCGTCCAGCGCGTCCAGAACCAGCAGATGCGTGTAGATCCAGCGAGCCATATATTCGTGGGTCGTTTCGGTAGGCTCCAGCAAGGTGATGCGGCGGTCAGAACTGCCGGCGATCGGCCGAACGAAGCGGTAGGCAACCATTTCCTTCAGGAACGCTGCGGCCGTATTGCGGCTCGCGATCTTATGCTTGACCGCGAAATCGATAAACCTGCCGGTATAGAGCGCCGGCGCGGGGCCGTCTGGATAGCCGAGAAACAGAGCATAGCCGGCATGTGCCAGAAGCCATCTTTGCTGCGCAGCAAAGATCGAGGCTATGCGGGGGTTCTCATTGTAGATCGCCATAAGTTCATGCGCGCTCTGTAATATAGCAGATAGGAAATGTTCGTTTTGCGCAAGTTCTTTTGCTGTGAAGGCCATAAGTGCCAACATTCTTTCAATGGTTTAGGATTGGCCAAGTCATCGCCTCAATAGCCGATATTTATAGGCTTTAAATACTAAATGTTTGTTTGTCTTGCCGGTTCCAAGGGGCTGCGATTTGCGTCGCCGTCGACGTGTTATAGCCCGCCAGGCTTATGACCATCATACCTGCGCCTCGTCGGGTGATCGCGCATGCCTTGCTTCTAACAGGGTCTGCTGCTAGGGACCCTTCCATAGTTTCCGGTCGCAGCCCACCCGGTCAAAACAAGGGATCACGCATTATGAAGACTATCGTCATCTGCTCCGGCGGATTGGACTCCGTTTCGCTCGCCCACAAGGTCGCTGCGGAACATCAACTTGTCGGACTCGTTTCGTTCGACTACGGCCAACGGCATCGCAAAGAGCTGGATTTCGCCGCCGCCTGCGCCACACGCCTTGGCGTGCCGCATCATATCATCGATATCACCACCATCGGCAAACACCTGACGGGATCAGCCTTKACCGACGATGTCGAGGTGCCGGACGGACACTATGCCGAGGAAACGATGAAGGCGACGGTCGTTCCGAACCGCAACGCCATCATGCTCGCGATCGCTTTCGGCCTTGCCGCCGCTCAGAAGGCTGATGCCGTCGCCGTTGCCGTTCATGGCGGCGATCATTTTATCTATCCGGATTGCCGCCCAGGCTTCATCGAGGCGTTTCAGCATATGCAGAACCAAGCCCTGGATGGCTATGCCAGCGTTTCGCTCTATGCACCCTATGTGAACATCTCCAAGGCCGACATCGTGACCGATGGTGCGAAGAACGGCACGCCGTTTGCCGAGACCTGGTCTTGCTACAAGGGCGGCATGCGTCACTGCGGCCGCTGCGGCACCTGCGTCGAGCGGCGCGAAGCCTTCCATCTCGCCGGTGTCGAAGATCCGACGGAATACGACGATCCGGATTTCTGGGTGGCGGCGACAGCAGGATATTCGGCCGAGGAGGTGAAATAATGTTCCGCATCACCAAGCAATTTCACTTCTCCGCCTCGCATCAGCTCACCCATCTTCCGGCCGATCATCAATGCGCTCGGCTGCATGGGCACAACTATATCGTCGAGGTGGAGCTTTCGGCTGCCGAACTCAATGCCGACGGTTTCGTCCGCGACTATCATGAGCTTGCGCCGCTGAAGCGCTATATCGACGAGCAATTCGACCACCGCCATCTGAATGAAGTTCTCGGTCATGATCGTGTGACATCGGAATATCTCGCCAAGCATCTCTACGACTGGTGCAAGCAACGCCTGCCCGAGACGTCGGCAGTGCGCATCAGCGAGACGCCGAAAACCTGGGCGGAATATCGGCCATGAGCGAGGCGCGCGAAACCACGATCCGCGTTAGCGAGATATTCGGGCCGACAATCCAGGGCGAGGGGGTATTGATCGGACTTCCGACCGTGTTCGTCCGAACCGGGGGCTGTGACTATCGCTGTTCCTGGTGCGATACGCTGCATGCGGCCGACAGCGAATATCGCGATCAATGGCAGCCAATGTCGGTCGACGAGATCTGGCAGGAGGTGACCCGGCTTTCCGGCGGTAAGCCGCTGATGGTTTCGCTTTCCGGCGGCAATCCGGCGATCCAGCCGCTCGGGCCGCTGATCGCCCACGGCCATGATCAAGGCTACAGATTTGCGCTGGAGACGCAGGCGAGCATTGCGAAGGCGTGGTTTGCCGATCTCGATGCGCTGGTGCTGAGCCCGAAGCCGCCTTCGAGCGGCATGGAGACGGATTGGGATGCGCTCGACGACTGTCTCCGCATGGCGGCAGACGGACCACAGATCGCGCTGAAAATMGTCGTTTTCGATGATCGGGATTATGCCTATGCACGCGATGTCGCTGCCCGCTTTCCGCATCTGCCGGTCTATCTGCAGCCCGGCAACCATACGCCCCCGCCGCCCGAAGCGGATGATGCAACAATCGATATCGAGGGCATCATGGATCGCATGCGCTGGTTGGTGGACAAGGTGACGTCAGACGGATGGTTCGAGGCGAGGGTTCTGCCGCAGTTGCATGTGCTGCTTTGGGGGAACAAACGCGGCGTTTAGTGCCGGCGTTGTTGGGCAATTCGCCGTCGTTCCATATGAACCTGGCCGACCGTGACTATGCCAGATGGGCCTGATTTTAGCCCAAACCTAACCCGACATAATTCAAGCTATATCGAATATACTCAGAAAGGGTGAAGGGACGTTCGAGACTATCCTATGGTAAAACATAGATAATCTTGGAGGGTAGGATGTTGTGTCCGCGTGACGCCGCGATTGCTGTGCTGGGCGTCATGCTGCTCGCCCCGTCGCCCTCGAGCGCGGCCGAGAAGGTCGGCGAGGCGGTTCTCATTAAAACCGAAGTTTCGGGCGCCAGTGGTCCGCTGGCGGTCGATGATCCCGTCCATCGGGACGAGCAAATTCGCACCTCTATTTCGGGCCTTGGACAGTTCACATTTCGAGATGGCACGAAGTTAGCTGTCGGAGCCGGCTCGTCTGTTGTCATCGACAAATTCGTCTTCGATGACTCTGGTGCGGTCAAGAAGCTTACCATAAATGCGGCAAAGGGCACTTTCCGTTGGATGAGCGGTAATTCAAACCACTCCGCCTATCAGATCGTGACGCCAGCCGGAACGATCGGTGTGCGCGGAACTGCAGTCGACTTTTATGTCGGCTCCAATGGCACGACGGCGGTCGTTCTGTTGAACGGCGCCGCGCAGTTCTGCGGCGCGGGTGGCTGCAGGCAATTGAAGGCGCAATGCGACTGCGTGGTCGCTAAACGCAATGGCGAGATCAGTGATCCGCGCCGGGTCAATCGCGATATTCTCAAGACGCTCGGAAACCAGAAAGCCCTACCGTTCCTGTCCGGCGATCAAAGTCTTTCGGGAAGAATGGCTTTTGCTGGCGGCGGCGATTGTGGCCTATCGACCGCGATGAGAGACAGGCCCAACGGCATATCTCCGCGCAGCGCTCCGGCAAATAATCCTTCTCCATCAACGCCCGATACGCCGGCATCGCCACGCGCCGAGGCCCCCGCTGCACCGAGTGCGCCCGCAACGCCCAGCGCGCCCAATGTCTCCAATCCACCAAGCGCGCCTGATCCCGGCAAACCGCACGAGCACGACGACGACGGCAAGCATCATGGTCATCACGACCATCATGGCGATCATGATGACAACGACGACCATGACGACGGTGATCAAAATAGCGATCATGACGGCGATCGGGGCAATCATGATGGCGGCGGGCATCACCATCGGTAGCGCATAAAACTCTTTGAGCCCGTACGGGCTGTCCGCTCTCGATGATGCGATTTGAAGGCGGCGATGGCTGCAAATTTAGCTAGATGTCAGCCGCCTTGTCTTCTGGTTCGTCGACGAAGTGCCCGGCTCGGCGCGAAATCTGGCTGTAAAAACCTTGCAACAGCCCCATCGCCGCGACCTGCGCCTTAAGTTTCGCAGCGCTGACGAGTTTGCGGTTGTTCGTCGATCGTGCTCGCAGGGCAGAGATTAGCCGTCTGTGCATGGCGTAAAGTTCAACAAATTCGGCAGATCTTGCCAGGCTCGCATCGCCGACCACCGCAAAGAGTTGGGTTCGCATACTCTTCCCCTTCAGCGTCAGCGCTCCGGCTTCGAGCAGGGCGCAATCAGGCAGCAAGCTTGCTGTCGGTTCGGATACCAGAATGTCGAAATTGACGTCCTTACAGGCGGATTCGATGCGCGCGGCAATGTTTACGGCATCGCCGACCGCGGAGTAATTGAAACGTGTCTCGGCACCCATATTGCCGACGCAGGCAAGCCCGGTATGGATGCCGATCCCGATACCGACCTTCCGCTCGTCTCCGAAACCGAATGCATCGGTGCTGTTGAGGCGGGCGAGCGTTTCTCGCATGCCGAGAGCTGCACGGACCGCCTTGCCGGCATGATCGGAGACATCCACGGGAGCGTTCCAGAAGGCCATGATCGAGTCACCGATGAACTTGTCGAGCGTGCCGTCGTTTGCGATGACATGGTGGCTAAGGGCATCGAGCAGCGTGTTCAGAAATGCGACGACGGCGCTCGGCGTCATCTCCTCGCTGATCTGGGTGAAGTTTCGCACATCGACGAACATGACGGTCAGCTCGCGCTCATCTCCACCAAGGCGCAGGGCATTGCGCGTATGCTCGATGCGATAGAGCAGCGATGGTGAGAGATAGTGGCCGAATGCCCGCCGCACGTCACGCCGTTCCCGGTCGGTCACGAGAAAGCGGAACGCCGTCGCAGCGAAATGCGTGATCGATCCGGCGACGATCGGCGCCAGCGGGTCGAAGAGGAGCCCTCCATAGAGGAAGGCAATCCACGAGGCGACGAGGGCAAAAAAGGTAATCAGCAAGCCGCAGGCCAGCGCGACTGCCGGATTGACGAAAGTGGTGAGGATCACCAGAAGGCTACCCAAGACGGCGATGGACAGGATTTCCAGCCCGTCCGCCCAGTCCGGCCGGGAGAGGAAACGGCCGGAAAGGATCTGTTCGACGATCTGCGCATGGATGGAGACACCCGGCACGTTTTCGCCAAGGGGCGTMGTGCGGACATCCTGCAGACCGGAAGCGGAGGTTCCGACGAAAACGATACTGCCTTCGATGGCCGATTTGATCTCGGCCGAGGCGTCTCCGGCGCCGAGCACCTTGCTTGCCGAAATATACCGTTCCGCGGTGTCGGGACTGACATAGAGCCAGAGCTCCCCCGCGGCCGTCACCGGCACCACGAAATCCCCGATCTTGACCCGGGTTAGCGTGTTCGGCTTGTCCGCAGCCGCGTCGAGTATGTAGGTGGAGGCTCCCTGTGCGACCCGCAGCGCTTCGAGCGCAAGATTGGGGTAAAGCTGCTTGCCGTCACTGAGGAAAAGCGGAACTGCGCGCACCACCGCCGATGATGCGCCCGGATTGAGGCTGATATGGCCGAGACCGGCGGCATTGGCTTCGAATCGCGGCTGCAGCGGCGTTGCGGCCTTGAGCGCGGGCGGCGCACCGAATGGAGTTTCGCCGGTGTAGGCAAATCCTGCCTTGACCGGCGGCAGATAGTTGCCTTCGTTGGAAAGACCGAAGCCCAGCACCACCGGCCTTCCGGATAGCGATTGGGAAAAAATCTCATCATTGTCCGGCAGTTTGCCAAGCAGTGAGGGATCGATGCCAGTGACATCACGAACGACATTGCGGGGCGACAGGCGGTCGGGCTCGGCGAAAAGGACATCGAAGGCGATCGCGGATGCGCCCATATCGGAAAGCTTGTCGACAAGGGCGGCAATCCGGTTTCTCGGCCAAGGCCATTGACCGAACTCGCGCAGCGACGCTTCGTCTATGTCGATGACCCTGACAGGCTGGTTCTCGAAGGTCCGGGGCACCAGGCGCTGATACTGATCGAATGTCAAATCGCGGGCGAGCCTTAGCAATTGAGGATCGCTTGCCCGCAGGATTGTCAGCGCTGTGACAATCGCCAGGCCGATAACGACGCCAATTTGCTGCGCGCGCGTCACCATTACGGTGTCAGTCCCCTTGCCCCGCATCCCCGGCAATAAGTAGCTTTCGGAGAAATACTATTGATCTGTTGCTGCGCCAAGGAATAGCATGCTGCCTTGTTCACGTGAACGATGCAATGAGCAAAGTATCGAAGAGATACGGAACAGGATCTTCTTGGCTGCCGTCACTCTCATCGAGGGCTTTTGATGAAGATGGTGGAGAGCGGCGGCAGCCGAAGGGATAGCGAGGCTGGGCGCCCGTTCAGCGAAGACAAAGCCGCTGGGATTGCCCCGTTCACCAGGCCGGACCCACCATATTCATGGGCATCGCTATTGAATTCCTCGATCCATATCCCTTCCGTCGGAACGCCGATGCGGTAGTCGTAACGCGGAACGGGCGTAAAATTCGACACGACAAGAACTGAATAGGAGCGGTCCTGCGGAAACCGCAGCATCGCGAAAACGGAATTGGCCGCGTCATCGACCACGGCCCATTCGAAGCCCTGCGAATGAAGATCGCCGAATTGCAGGGCTTCCTCCCTGCCATAAATGCCGTTCAGATCTCTTACCAGCCGCTGCATGCGCGCATGTCGCGGCTGGTCGAGGACGTCCCAGGTTACGGATTGATCGTGCTGCCATTCGCCGGGCTGTGCGATTTCTCCACCCATGAAAAGTAGCTTCTTGCCCGGATAGCCCCACATGAAAGCGAGATATGCCCGCAGATTGGCGAATTTCTGCCAGTTGTCGCCCGGCATTTTCGTCAGAAGGGAGCCCTTTCCATGGACGACTTCGTCATGGGAGAGCGGCAGCATGAAGCGTTCGGAATAGGCATAAATCATGCCGAAGGTCATCATGTCATGATGATGGCGGCGGTAGAGCGGGTCCTTCGACATGTAGGTGAGACTGTCATGCATCCAGCCCATGTTCCATTTGATGTCGAAGCCCAGGCCGCCTTGCTCCGCTGGTTTCGTCACCCCAGGCCATGCCGTGGATTCCTCGGCGATCATGAGGGCGTGGGGGCATCGTTGATGGATGATGCTGTTCAGGTGCTTGAGGAATTCGACCGCTTCCAGATTCTCCCGTCCGCCGTATTGATTGGGAACCCATTCGCCTTCGTTACGGCTGTAGTCGCGGTAGAGCATCGAAGCCACCGCATCTACTCTCAGGCCATCGACGTGGTAGCGCTCCAGCCACTCCAAGGCACTGGCGATCAGGAAGCCTTTCACCTCGTTGCGGCCGAGATTGTAGATCAGCGTATTCCAATCGCCGTGGAAACCTTCCTTGGGGTCCTCATGTTCGTATAGGGCGCTGCCGTCAAAGCGGGCCAATCCCCAGACATCGGTCGGAAAATGTGCGGGCACCCAGTCCAGGATCACACCCAGACCTGCTTCGTGGCATCGATCGACGAAATAGGCGAAATCTTCCGGCGTACCATAGCGTCCAGTGGGGGCGAAAAGACCGAGAGGCTGGTAGCCCCAGGAGCCGCCGAACGGGTATTCCATGATGGGAAGCAGCTCTATGTGGGTGAATCCCATATCACGCGCATAGGGTACGAGCCGCTGGCTGAGTTCAATCCAGTCGAAAGACCGGTTGCCGTCCTGAAGATTTCGAAGCCAGGAACCCACATGGACTTCGTAGACCGAGATCGCCCCCTCCAGGCCCTTTCGCGATCGCCGGGAGTGGAGCCACGCGTCATCACTCCAGCGGAACGGCGTTGAGGACGCGACGATGGAGGCCGTGGAAGGGGCGGCTTCGCTCGCCCGCGCCACCGGATCGGCTTTTTGTGGAAGGCAGTTGCCGTTTGCATCGATAATCTCGAACTTATAGCGCTCGCCGGGCGTCAGCCGTGGAATGAAGATTTCCCAAACGCCCGCGGGTGCGCGCAGGCGCATCGGGTTGCGCCGGCCGTCCCAGGAATTGAAATCTCCAACCACCGAGACCCGTTGCGCGTTCGGTGCCCACACCGCAAAGCGAACGCCGGCGATTCCGTCGATCTCCATGGCGATGGCGCCGAGAGCCCGGCTCAGATTGTAGTGGGTTCCCTCCGAAATCAGATGGAGATCGAGTTCGCCCAGCAGAGGCCCGAAGCTGTAGGGATCCTCGGTCAGTTGAACCGCATCCGGCCATCTGATCTGAAGGCAATAGTCCAATTTTGAAGCGACAGCGGCCGCAAACAATCCGGCCGGGTTAACAAGCTGGCAGGTCGTCAGGATATTGCCGCTCGCGGTGTCGATAATATCCACCGCATCGGCGCCGGGCATGAGGACCCGCACGATCGTGAACATACCGTGCCTATGCATTCCAAGGATTGCAAACGGATCGCCATGGCGTCCTTGCGTCAGCGCCGCAATCGCATCCTGTCCGATGCCGGCGAGAAGGTCGGAGCGTTCGATATCCACTAGCGGGCCTCCAGAAGATTGGACAGGATGCCCGAAAGCCCTGCCAATGGAATGGGCAGCCATTTCGGCCGGTTGCGCGCCTCGTAGGCGATTTCATAAGCAGCCTTCTCGAGAAGAAAGGCATCGAGAATCCTGTGTCGCTGCTGGGACGGCATGGACAATGCCGCCGACGTCGAAATGGCTTCAAAATAGGCGTTCAGAAAAGCCCGTTCCGCATTCGCGGCGAAGCGGGCGATAGCCTTCCGTCGACGCTCGTTTTCGTGCTCGATAACCGCATCATTGTCGAGGTCGGCAGTCGCGGCGAGATAACTCAGCGACCGCAATAGTCCTGCCACATCCCTGAGCGGGCTGGTTTTGGCGCGGCGCTCGGCAAGATTTCTCGCAGGCTCGCCTTCGAAATCGATGATCACCGCATCGCCTTCGCTGACGAGGATCTGGCCGAGATGGAAGTCGCCATGCACGCGTGTCATGAGTGTGCCGCGCACACTTTCCGCCAGCCTATCGGCCAGATCGACAATCGCTGCCTGGCGCTTCAGAAGCGGCTTGGCCAGAGCATCGACATCCGGATCGGCGGTCTCGTCCAGTTCCGCGAGCTTCGAGAATGCATACGAAACTTCGCCAGTGACCGTTTTCTTCAGCGCTACGATCTCGGCATCATCAGCAATGATCGGTTTGAAAGCCTCCTCATCGGTGCTTTTGGCAAGAACCACATGCAGTTCGCCGAGACGCTGACCGATCATGCCGACGAAGTTCGTCAGCGACTGGAAGAAATCGTCGCGCGGTTGGGTGTCCGGATCACTMAAGGCGAACTCGTCGGCGGCGCGGCGCAGATTGCTCAGCATCCAGTTCCAGGCGTCACCCTGGTTTCGGATCGCGCCCTGGACGATGATGAGCGTGGATCGGCGTCCACTGGGATCGGTATGCGCAACCTCGCCCAGGAACGGAGCGGTGTGATCATAGCCGGCCCGGGTCAGAAAGCGTGTCATCTCGACCTCGGGATGCATGCCGGGAAAGATATGTCTGATCAATTTGATGATGACCAAGTCGCCGATGATCAGCGAGCTATTCGACTGCTCCGCCGAGAGCCAGTGAATCGGCATGTCGGCGACCATATCGAGATGATCGAGCTGATCGGTGCCGATAAACTCGATGGTTCCCGTGCGACCGGCGGTGTGGGATCGTTCGCAAAGGCCGCGCACGATCCCGCGCGCCATCGCATCCACGGCAAATCCGTCCGTCAGGAAGCCGACACGCCGGCCCTGGCGGAGCCTGCCCAAGGCAAGTTGCTGGGCGAGCACCGGAGGCTGGCTGTCATCCCACGCCACGGCAAGCGGGAGCTGGTAGGATTCCGTATGGTTTGGAAGCACCGCCTCCAATTCACCGAGCACGACACCTTCGGCAAACGGGATCGGCGTTGCAGAAATCAGCCGGGCGGCCTCTAGCGTCTGGTCTTTCGCCCCAAACCAGCGGCGTTTGGAAAGATATGCCGGTAGGATCTCGGAATTCAGGATCTTCGAATGTCTCGGCTCATCCACCAATTCCAGCAGGTTTCGGCGGATGACCATCGTCAGCAGATCGGGAAGCTGCTCAGGCGGCGCCGTCCGCCAGGCTGGCCCATCGGCGTCGGCAACCAACTGGAACCAGAAGAAGCCGTAAGGCGGTAGTGTCAGCAGGTAAGTTAGTTGGCCGATGGGTGGAAATGGTGACATGCCCGTCAGTTCTATCGGCACGCGCGCCTCGAACTGCGACAGGTCCAGTTCCACGGCCTGCGGCAGGCGGGAAAGATTGGCAACGCAGAGAACGGTTTCATCTTCGTGTTCACGAAGATAGGCAAGGATCTTGCGATTGTCCGGCGAGAGGAAACGCAGCGAGCCGCGTCCGAATGCAGGATGTTTGCCGCGTAGCGCCAGCATCCTGCGCATCCAGTTCAGGAGCGAATGTGCATCCGTGCTTTGCGCCTCGACATTGACGGATTCAAATCCATAGAGCGGATCGGCAACCGGCGGCAAAACGAGGCGCGCGGGGTCCGCGCGTGAAAAGCCGCCATTGCGGTCGGGAGACCACTGCATCGGCGTCCTGACGCCATCCCTGTCGCCCAAATAGATGTTGTCGCCCATGCCGATTTCGTCGCCGTAGTAGATCACCGGCGTTCCCGGCATGGAAAGAAGGAGCGCGTTCATGAGCTCGATCCGGCGGCGGTCGCGCTCCATCAGCGGCGCAAGCCGCCGGCGGATACCGAGATTGATCCGCGCGCGCTTATCGGAGGCATAGGTTTCCCATAGATAATCGCGCTCGGCGTCGGTCACCATTTCGAGCGTGAGCTCATCATGATTGCGCAGGAATATCGCCCATTGGCAGATGTCCGGAATTTCCGGCGTCTGGCGCAGGATGTCGGTGATCGGAAAACGGTCTTCCTTGGCGATCGCCATGTACATGCGCGGCATCAGCGGGAAGTGAAATGCCATGTGGCATTCGTCGCCGTCGCCGAAATATTCGCGCGTGTCTTCCGGCCACTGGTTCGCCTCCGCCAGTAGCATCACGCCGGGATGGGTCGAATCCAGCGCCGCGCGTATCCGTTTCAGGATTGCGTGGGTTTCGGGCAGGTTCTCGTTGATCGTGCCCTCCCGCTMGACGAGATAGGGAATGGCATCCAGGCGAAAACCGTCGATACCCGTTTCCAGCCAAAAGCGCATCACTTTCAGCAATTCTTCCATCACCAGCGGATTGTCGAAGTTCAGATCCGGCTGGTGCGAGTAGAACCGATGCCAATAATAGGCGCCCGCGACCGGATCCCATGTCCAGTTGGATTTTTCGGTATCGACGAAAATGATGCGGGTTTCCGAAAACCTCTGATCGGTATCCGACCAAAGATAAAAATCCCGTTCAGGCGATCCCGCCGGCGCTTGGCGGGCGCGTTGGAACCACGGGTGTTGATCCGAGGTGTGATTGATCACGAGTTCGATGATGACGTGGATATTGCGCTGGTGGGCGGCGTCCACGAAGGCTCGAAAATCCTCCATCGTTCCGTAATCCGGACTGACATTGCCATAGTCGGCAATGTCATAACCGTCGTCGCGGCGCGGTGAGGGGAAGAAGGGCAGAAGCCAGATGGCGTTGATACCCAGGGCCGCGATATGATCGAGTTTTTGATGCAGCCCCGCAAAATCGCCGACGCCGTCATTATTGGCATCGTAGAACGATTTGATATGGAGCTGATAGATCATCGCATCCTTGTACCAGAGCGGGTCGAGTTCTCTGTCGCGGTGCATCGTGTCCATTCATGCCTCCCTTGACCGAACGCGCCAGATCGCGAAGGGCAGGCTATGCGGATCAAGCCTGACCCTCTGCTGTTTGCCGGTCCAACTGAAGCGGCCTCCGCCGATGAGATCTTCGGCATCCAACGTGCCGCCGTCGCCGAGTGACCAGAGCCAGAGCGGTATTTCGACCTCGCTCTCCTGCGGGTGGTCGGGATCGAGGGTAATGGCGACGAGCAGGACATTGTCGCGGGCAGGGCTCGCTTTTTCGAAAAAGAGAAGATTGTCGTTGGCTGCGCTAAGAAGCGTCAGCCCCAGATGCGAATGTAGCGCGCTGTTTTCGTTCCTGATCCGGTTKAGCATCCGGATCTCGGCGATTATGTTGCCGGGGCGCTCATAATCCCAGGCGCGGATCTCGTATTTCTCGCTGTCGGCATATTCCTTGCGCTTGGCATCCGGGCGTCCCTCGCAAAGCTCGAAGCCGTTATAGACACCCCAAAGACCCGAAAGGGTTGCCGCGAGCGCTGCGCGGATCAGGAAGGCCGGGCGAGGGGCATCCTGCAGGAAATCCGGATTGATATCATGCGTGTTGACGAAGAAATGCGGGCGGAAGAAATCCTTCGCGGCCGTCTGAGTGAGCTCTCGCATATATTCTTCGAGCTCCCATTTGGAATTGCGCCAGGTGAAGTAGGTGTAGGATTGGGAGAAGCCCAGCTTTGCCAACCGATACATGACTTTCGGCTTGGTGAAGGCTTCCGACAGGAAAACCACATCCGGGTGACGCGCCCTGATATCGTCGATCAGCCATTCCCAGAAAGGAAAGGGTTTGGTGTGGGGATTATCGACGCGAAAGAGCTTTACACCCTGATCCACCCATAATTGGACGACGCGCCGCAGTTCGAGCCATAGTCCTGGCACCGACTCCTTCGTGTAGAAATCGACGTTGACGATGTCCTCATATTTTTTCGGCGGGTTCTCGGCGTAACGGATCGTTCCATCCGGCCGCCAGTCAAACCAACCCGGATGCTGTTTCAGCCAAGGGTGATCGGGCGATGTCTGGATGGCGAAATCGAGGGCGATCTCAAGGCCATGCTCTTCAGCGGCTTTGATCAAGCGACGAAAGTCTTCGAAAGAACCGAGTTCCGGATGGATGGCGTCGTGCCCGCCGGCGGGAGAGCCGATAGCATAGGGACTGCCCGGGTCGTCGGGGGCTGCTTGCAGGCTGTTGTTGCGGCCCTTCCGGTTGGTCGAACCGATCGGATGGATCGGTGGAAAATAGAGCACATCGAAACCCATGTCGCGAATGGCGGGCAGTCTTTCGATAACGTCGTCGAAGGTGCCGTGTCTGTCGGGATCGCCGCTCTGCGACCGTGGGAAGATCTGGTACCAGCTTGCGAACGCCGCTGCCTTCCGTTCCGCGTCGACTGCGCTTGCTTCCGAGCGAACCCGAAAGGGTCGCTTATCGGCTCGTGCCATCAGTTCTAACGTATGCGCATTGAGCAGGATTGCCGTCCGCTCTGCTTGGGAAGAGAATTCAAGCCTCTCAAATAATGCCTGCAGCTCGGCTCGAAGCGCGGTATCCCGCGTCTCGGCAAGTGCGGCGCGAACGAGGTTCATTCCTTCCTCTATTTCCAGCTTGAGATCGAGCCTCGCCTCGTTTTTCTTCGACAGCTCATAGCGAAAGACCGCAAACAGGCTTTTCCATGCCTCGACTGCGAATTCATACCTGCCGACGCGCTCCAGCGGGAATTCTGCGTGCCAGCGATCGTTTTCGACCAGCCGCATCTCTGCTTCGTTCCATGCGGTCGCATCCGTGGAGCGCCACATCAGGGCCGCCGCGATCGGATCATGTCCCTCAGCAAAGATATCCGCCTCGACGGAGACGATGTTGCCGACGACGCGCTTGACCGGAAAACGTCCGTCATCGACCCGCGGCATGATGTTTTCGATCGCCAGGCGGGGCGAAGCGGTTGCCTGTGCAATGTCAAGGTTAGGCGCGACCGTGATCGGCGTCGAGGCCGTCGCCTCGAACGCGATGACTTCTCCCGCCCGCAGGCGCAGGTCTTCATCAACCCCATTCGAGAAGGGGAGAAAGCCCGACGCGGCTTCGCGCAGCGCCGTCAAAGGGGCAGGAGCGCTTCGCCGAAGGTCCCTGTTGAGGAGGATGATCTCTACGCGGTCCGCATTCCGAAGGTCTTCTTCATCCGAATGAAGAAGAGCGGATACGGGGGTGTTTGCGCTGCGGATGAGTGAAAGCGACGAATGAAAACTCGCGCCGTTCGCTTCGATTTGCCTATTGGCAGCGCGAATCTCGGACGAGATATCGAAGGCCAGGTCATATCGAAGACCCCGCAATCCCGATCCGTCTCCGTGGGTCGGATCGAGCGGCAGCGCTGCGCCATATTCAAAACCCATGGGGATCATGAGCCCGCCGCCAAGGGATGTGGCAAGGCGCAATGCCCTTATCGACCGTCGTTCGCGTATTTCCCGGCTTTCCGTACCGTGGGCCACCCGCTTGGCAAAGGGCGGTTCCGGAAAGGCGATCTGCCAGCCAAATGGCTGCTGGACACGGAATTCCTCGATGAACCAGCTTTCGTCGAAGTCCCACCAGGCCATCGATGAAAAGCAGCCATCAAATCCGACTTCGCCCAACGCCGTTCTCGCCGCGAAGGTGGTGCCGGGCGTCCAGGCCAGGAATTGCATGTTCGGCGCCTCTTTGTGCACCGTTGAGATCAATGATCGCCATAGTTCTGGTGGCACGCGATCGGTGCCCAGGCAGCGATAGCCTGATATTCCAAGCCGGCTAAGCATCTGCACCCGTTTTGTCCACTGTGCCAATAGCTGCGATTGTTGATCTTCCGCGGCGAGGGTGATGATCGAGCTGCATGCGTCCAATGGCGATAGCCTCGGGTCGATCGGACGCAAATCGCGGGATGGGTCGCGCGCCTTTCTATCGAGCACGAGATCCATCATGAGCGCCACGCCGCGCTTCCCGGCCTCCATCGCCAAAGTCCCTAAGCCATCGACGAGAGAGCTACCGAGCGAGAGTTCAGGGTCAAGATTTTCGAAATTCCGGGGCGCGAACACGCTGTTGCCGCCCCGATCGAAAAGAGGCGCCGTCAGAACAGTATCGAAACCAGTGCCCTTTGCGTGATCGAAGACCTCGCGCCACGCATCGATGCCTCTCAGAAGCAAGGGATTGACGTAGTAGATTTGGGGCGGAGCGCTCTGCAACCCCTCGTTCGCAGTTGATGTCATCGCCGCTGCTCACGTTGGTTTGACATGAGGGTTTGGGATGAGAACTTTCGTTGGGGCCGCTTTGTTCCCTTGAACATTTTAAGGTCGGCCGGCCGATGTGTTCTCCTGCGACGCGGGTCCCGCACAGTTGCGGGAGTTCGATCACTGGTTAGCGGCTTTGCACCAGTTACATTGGAAGACGAGGATAGGCTTCAAAAAACCCTTCAGCCGCCGGTGGGTCGCATGGGCGAAGAAATCGGCGGTGCCGTATTCTCGAAAAATGCTCTCTGACACAAGGATCTGATCGGCAGAGGCAGAGGCGCACAATCGCGCTGCGAGTTGAACGGTCGAGCCGAACAAGTCGTTGCTGTCCGCGACGGGCTCACCGCAGTCCAAGCCGATGCGGATATGGAGCGGTTCGAGGTTGCCCTGATTGTAGCGCTCGAATTCCTGTTGGATCGCGATTGCGCAATCTACGGCCGCAGTTGTCGAGACGAACGTCGCCATGATGCCGTCGCCCGTGTGCTTTATCTCGCGCCCCGAAGATCGAGCGAGGCATCTGCGCACGACAGCATCGTGCGCCCTCACCAGCTCGATCGCCATACGGTCGCCGAGGCGCGACGTCATTTCCGTCGAGCCAACAATATCGGTGAACAGGATCGCCCTGTGGGCGGCATCCATTTCCAGCGAGGATTGTCCGGATGTCGGCTCGGGATCGTGAATTCGGCCGAGAAATGCCTCGACCGCCGCCAGGGCGACCTCGACCACCTCGCCTGCGATGAAGCCGTGGGCAACGCGGTGCACGCACTGAGCCGTTTCCGCGTCGGGCGCATCCATCAGGCAAAATGCAGTTCCGCGCCGCTCGTCGAACCAGTAGGTGAGGAACTTAACCCCGTACCGATCTTGAATGTCGAGATCCCGGCGGTGTGCTTCGGCAATATCGGCCGCAGTGATCCCCTTCAGATCATGACGATCCATGAAGATAGCCATCACACGCCCCGCTGAAATCCCCCACACATATATAAGACTACCCTAAAGTTTAGACGGCGCCCAGCCTATCCCATCGGGCGATCCGATTTCCCGATTTTCTCAGAGGGCCGTCGTCGGATGCGGCGATCCGTCGTAAGCGCCCCAGATCGACTGGTCGAAGCAGATGACCGAGCCGGTCATGAGGCCGGATTCGGCAGACGACAGATAGGCGCAGGCGCGGGCCACCTCTTGCGGGTCGACCAGACGGCCGAACGGTTGGCTCGCCGCTGCCTTTTCCAGCCAGTCGGCGGGCGCGTCATGATATTCCTTCTGAATCCGATCTTCGCCCTCCGAGGCCATCCAGCCGATATTGAGGCCGTTGACGCGGATACGGTTGCGCAGCAACGCGTAGGCGGTGTTTTTCGTCAGGGTTTCCAGTGCGCCCTTGGAGGCGCAATAGGCGACGATGAAGGGCTGGCCGGCTTTGGCCGACATCGAGCCGATATTGACGATCGTGCCTTCGATCGTTTCACGCCGCATGACCTTCACGGTTTCCTGCATCAGGAAGAACGGCGCCCGGACATTGACGGCGAACATGGCGTCGAAAAGCTCGGGGCTGGTGTCCAGAATCGTGCCCCGATCCGTGATGGCAGCAGCATTCACCAGCGCGTCGACCCGGCCGAAGGTCTGGTCGCAGACATGCACGACGTTCCGTGCCTCTTCCACATTGCCGAGATCGGCTTTGACGTAGACGACCTCGGTGCCTGTTGCCGCTGAAATCTCCTGCGCTTTGGCTTTGCCCTTCGCCTCGTTGCGGCCGCAGATGACGATGCCTTTGGCGCCGCGATCGGCAAAAAGGCGGGCGATGGTGGCGCCAAGGCCTTGTGTGCCGCCGGTGACGATTGCGATCTTGCCGTCGAGACGGCTGTGGTCTGTGCTCATGTGGTTCCTCCCGAAGATGGTCTGATACGATATGTGGAAAGCCCCTCGCGATGCGAGAGGCTTCGTTTTACTGAATGATGCGCCTTCGGTGCCGTCAGGTCAGCTTCTTGTCCGCCTGTTCCGCAAGCGCGTTGCAGAAAGCCTCGTCGCTCCAGTTTTCCTTCAGCGCCTCATGCATCAATTGCGCCTGCGTCTTCGGCGCAAAGCCGCCGATGGGTGGGTCGCGGTCGAGGTTGGTGGGGAAGGAATAGCCCTCGGCGCAGGCGGCGACGGCATTCGACACTTCGGCCCTGGAGAGTTTGCCTGTMGATTTCAATGCCTTCAGCGCGGGAAAGAGGCGGGCGCTCATGCGCTGGCGATTGACTGTTTCCATGGCGCGGCCGAAGGCGGAGGAAACCTGCAGCAGATTTGCCACGCGCTTGATGTCGGCCGAGCGATTATTGCCGGCCGCGTGGAAAAGGGCAGGGTTGAAGAAGACGACGTCGCCCTTTTCGAGCGGGAGCTGAACATGGTTGCGATCGAAATAATCGCGGAACTCCTGACGCTTCAGTGCGAGATAGCCGGGCACGTAGGTCTGGCTATGCGGCAGGAAAAGCGTCGGCCCGCTTTCGAGTGGCATGTCGCAATGAGCAACCGCGCCCTGCAGCGTCAGAACCGGCGAAAGCCTGTGCACATGGGCCGGGAACTGCTCGATCACCTTCGATGATTGGAAGCCGAGATGGTAGTCGCGGTGGGCGGACTGCGCCGCGCCGCCGGGATTGACGCGATTGACCTGCGCCGTCATCTGATAACTCGGTCCGAGCCAAGCTTCGCTGGCGATGGTGATAATGGCATTGCCATAATATTCCGCGAAGTTTTCGGGATCGGCGAGGCAATGTTTTTCCAGCGAATTCCAGATGCGGTCATTGGCACCGGGCTTGGCGAAATGGTCACCGCCGCCGGTTGCGGTGCGATGCTGCTCCTCGATGATATCGTCGAAGATGGTGCTGGCGCGATCGATGACGGATGTATCCTCGTATGCACGCTTGAAGACGACGACGCCCGGGCCTTCGCCGAAGGCTTCGCAGATTTCGGCGAGCACGGCGCGGCGACCTTGCGGGGTCGCAATATCAGCGAGAACCTTGCGGCTATCGTAGATCAGGACATTTTTCTCGACATGATCGGCGGTCGGATAGTCGGAAAGCGCCGTGGTCTTTTCGGCGAGCGCGCGAAAATCGTCGAGGTCACAGGCGTCTTCGGTCAGCCAGACGCGGTCGGCGCGCAGTTTTTGAAGATTGTCTGATTTCATCGGATGCTCCTCCATCTCTGATGAAGGCACTATACGGCAGATGCCGGTGTGTTATAGATCACATATCCATCAAAAAACCATCAGAGCGAGCCGTATGTCGCATCCGTTTCTCGTCAAGGACATCGCCTTTCAAGCCGGGCTCAGCACCGCCACTGTCGACCGGGTGCTGAACGGCCGGGCAGGCGTGCGGCGGCAAACCGAAATGCGGGTGAAAGCAGCGATTGGCGAACTGGAAAAGCAGCAGGCGGGTGTTGCGGCAAGCGGGCGAACGCTGGCGATCGATATCGTCATGGAGACGCCGGAGCGCTTTTCCAATGCCGTGCGTGCCGCCTTCGAAGCAGAGGTCGCGACCTTTCTGCCGACGGTCTTCCGCTGCCGTTTTCATTTTGCGGAAATCATGAAGCCGGTTGAAATGGTGCAACTGATCGATCGCATTCGGCTCAGAGGTACCCACGGGATTGTGCTGAAAGCCCCCGATATTCCTGAGATTGCCGCGGCGGTCGAGCGTGCGACCAATGCCGGCATCACCGTGGTCACTCTGGTGACGGACCTGCCAAACTCTTCGCGTGCGGTTTATGCAGGCGCCGACAACCGTGCCGCCGGCGAGACCGCGGCCTATCTTGTCGGGAATTGCTTTGATGGGGCCGCCGCCAGGGTGCTTGTGACGCTGTCGAGCGGCCGCTTTCGCGGCGAGGAAGAGCGGGAGATCGGCTTTCGCCGGGTTCTTCGGGAGCGCTATCCGCAGATCGGCATTGCCGAAATCAGCGAAGGTCACGGCGCCGACGCTGCCACAGGCATCCTTGCCGCCCGCGCCATCGCGGCAGATGCGACGATCAATGCGGTCTATTCCATTGGCGGCGGAAACAGGGCCGTGCTCGCCGCCTTCGAGGAGGCCGGCAGGACAATCCGCATTTTCGTCGCGCATGATCTCGATGCCGACAATCGCGCACTGCTTGCTACGGGTAAGATCGATTTCGTGTTGCATCACGACCTGCGAACGGACGCGCGTTCGGCATTTCGAGCCATTATGAGCGGTCTGGTGAAAGAGCGTGTCGCGCCGGCCGTACTGTCCGCAGTGGAAATTATCACACCCTATAATATGCCTGCGGGGAGCTGACCCGCCGGTGGACCTCTCGCTTAGCGCCGTCCGCCCACTTCATCGATATGATAGAGCAGGTCGGCCGGATCTTCATAGACGCGGATTGCCCCGGCATCCCTGAGTTCTTCCTGGCCATAACCACCGCTCAGCAGGCCGACACCGAGCGCCCTGCAACGCGTCGCCGCAAGCATGTCCCAAATGGCATCTCCGACGACAACAGAATTCTCTATCGCAACACCGAGGGCTTCGGCTGCGGCAATGAAGAGGTCCGGGTCGGGCTTGGCATATTTGACCTTGTCGCGAGTGATGATCGGAAACGCTTCCGGGTCGATCCCCAAGGCGGCAATGTTGACCGCTGCCGTCTCCATACGGCCGCTTGTGGCGATCGCGAAGGGGATCTTGGCGTCCGACAGCCATCGGAGAAGCTCGCTTGCGCCGGGAAGGGGACGTATCTGAGTGCCGAGCCGGCGATAGGCTTCKGCATGAAGGTGCCGCAACCGCTCATTTTTCTTATCGGTTATTTCGATGCCGGTTTCACGGAGCAACTGGTAGGTGAACAGCCCGCCGCTCATTCCGATTTTTCTATGGATGCGCCATACCGAGAGGTCTATGCCCTCTGCATCCAAGGCTTCTTTCCACGCGAGCACATGCTGATAGACGCTGTCCACCAACGTGCCGTCAAGATCGAACAGAAAGGCATGTTCAATGCGCATCGAGCCCTCCATACCCCGGATGTAGAGGAGGAGCGAAAGGCATCAATGGGAAGATGGTGCAGAAAAGGCTTCCCTTACCGCTTGTCGCTCTCCAGCACCTGCAGCATTGCGGCAATGTAGCCATAGGTGAAAGCGAAGGCGGTATTTTCCGGGTCGCGCCCGGAAACGCGCGGCACATGATCCGGCATGATCATATATTGATAGCCGACATTGGCGTAGGTTTTCAGCGAACGCCACATATCCATGTCGCCTTCCTCCGGAAAGGTCTCCGTGAAGGAGAGCTTGCGGCCGCGGATATTGCGAAAATGGACATTGAAGAGCTTGCCCCTCTCACCGAACCAGCGGATGACGTCGAAAATTTCCTCGCCCGGATTGTCGAGCATCTCGCCGACCGTGCCCTGGCAAAAGTTCAGCCCGTGATAGGGGCTCTCGCGCATCTGAACGAACTTCTTCAGGCCTTCGACGCTGCCGAGAACGCGGGTGACCCCGCGATAACCGGGAGGCGTGTAGGGATCGTGCGGATGGCAGGCAAGCGGCACTTTGCAGGCCTCGGCGACCGGAACGACGCGGGACAGGAAATAGTCGATACGCTCCCAATTCTCCTCTTCGCTAAGGATGCCGGCGATCGAAGGCGGCGCATCGTGATCGGTCTTTTCCCAGCGAAACGCCTCGTTTCTCGATCCGCCGCGGCCGATCTCCAGTTCGGTGCGGGGGATGCCGATAATATTGAGATTGTATTTGACGGAGGGAATGCCGATGGCGGCGGCATTTTCGATCAGACGGCAGATGGAATCGATCTGGCGGTCGCGGTTCGGCCTGGCCGTCAGGATATCCGGGCTGTATTGCTCTTCGATCACCCGCGAGCTCATCGGGAGCTGGATCATATCGAGGATGAGGCCAAAACTCTCGATATGTTCGCGGTGGGCTTTCAGAATATCGAGCGTCCAGTCATGCGGATTGCCGGCCGGATCTGCATTGACGTGC
Source organism: Rhizobium sp. BR 317 (assembly GCF_047445835.1). Taxonomy (NCBI): domain Bacteria; kingdom Pseudomonadati; phylum Pseudomonadota; class Alphaproteobacteria; order Hyphomicrobiales; family Rhizobiaceae; genus Rhizobium; species Rhizobium sp. BR 317. The sequence goes on from NZ_JARWLB010000014.1 coordinate 30,077, forward strand.
CTGACACCCAACTGCGCCATGACGCGGTAATCATCATCGTCCCGAGCCTGAAACTGCGTACCGAGATACATATGAAATCCTCTCCTCGAACCTCTTGAATGCTAGAGCACCAAAAACAAAGAGATAGGGCACGCGAATTCATCCCCGCAAAATACATTCGCGGCAATCCGCCGCGGTTATTTCCGGCTGGAATTTCGTTAGCGGATCGAACTGACCAATATCGAGCTTGCGGCAAGACTGTCGATAAGCACCGTCATCGCATAACAGGCGACAAGCAGTTGAACTGAAAAGCTTAGTATAGGTCTCCAGTCGCGCGCAGAAGAAGGCCGATTGCCGGTTGCGGCGGAGGGGGTCTCGATATCCAGGGGCACGGCTTCCATGGTCTTGGCGCCGAAAACCAGCAGCATGAGAATGTTGAAGATGATGAACTGGCGCGGACTTGCCCCGATCGTGCAGAAAATCAGATTGCAGCACAGGCAGATGGCATAGAGATAGGCGCGCTTCTGCCTGCCGAGAAAGCGCTTTAGAACGGTCGATCCATTCAAAATTCGACCCGGATTGCTCTGTCCGGCATTGCTGGTTGGCTTCACATCCTGCCTCCTTGCTCAAATCAGGCAGGCAAAGGAAACCAGCTTTCGCGGATCGCATGTGTTGCATTACATTGCGGCAAATTCTTTTAGTTTGCGGCGGCCAAGTCCCTTCGCTGCGAAGCCGCAGGCGTCACGCCCCTGAAACAAAACGCAACAAGATACAACACTGCGTTACACCGAAAAGCTCTATGTTCGGCCGAGTTTGAATGAGAGGTCGCTGGATGCTTTTAGATTCTCCTTCAGAGCCCGGTCAGGCGGATGTGCTGATCTGTCTCGACAATCCGCAGGTCGCAAAGCACATCGGCTCGGTCCTGTCCGCCCGCGGGCTGACGGTTGCGACCGTTCCGGTTTCCGGGCTGGATGCAACATTCGAGCAGCCAGGTGGCCAGGTTGTCGTTACGCATACGGCGATGATCGGGCGGGTGCGCAGCCGCCTGCACCTGCCGGTGGTCAATGTCGAGGCGTTCATATTCGAGCGGCCGGATCATTCCACTACGGGCGCACCGAAGCAGTTCGATGGTCCTGCGTTCGTAAAACGCGTCATGACCGTGATGAGCGACGCCGAAAGGCGGCGCCGCGGTGATGGGCGTGCGGCGTGATCATGCGGGTCTTTTGAGGCCGTGTCCCGGGTGGGCAGAGCGGCGCAAATTCTTACAGGCGCTGCTGGGTCTCCTTGTCAAAAAAGTGGACGTTCGACGATCTGAGGGAGAGGCTCACCATCTGGTCGGGCGTCAGTTCCGCGCGCTCGCGCATGACCCATGTCAGTTCGCGCCCTTCCAGATCGAGCGCGACGTGGGTCTCCGAGCCTGTCGGCTCGACGACGGTAACCTTGGCTGGCACGCCGCCGTCGCCGGCAAAGGATAGGTCCTCTGGACGGATGCCGATAACCACGTCTCTGCCGTCCGATTGAGCCGGAGCCGCCGACAGTTCGATTGCCGTGCCGCTCGGCAGCAACAGCCTGGGGTTCGCGCCGCCCGTCAGCCGGCCTTCCAGGAAATTCATCGCCGGCGAGCCAAGAAAGCCTGCCACGAAGATATTTCTCGGCCGGTCGTAAAGCTCKAGCGGCGTTCCGATCTGCTCGACTTTCCCGCCCTGCAGCACAACGATCTTGTCGGCCATGGTCATCGCTTCGATCTGGTCGTGCGTGACATAGACGATCGTTGTTTTCAGCCGCTGATGCAGCGCCTTGATTTCGGCTCGCATCTTGACGCGCAATTTGGCATCGAGGTTGGAAAGCGGTTCGTCGAACAGGAAGACCTTGGGATCGCGCACGATGGCGCGGCCCATGGCAACGCGTTGGCGCTGGCCACCGGAAAGCTGCGCGGGCTTGCGGCCGAGCAGCGGCTGCAGCCCCAGTATCTTGGCTGCGTCGCCGACCTTACGGTCGATCTCCGCCCGCTTTGCGCCGGCCAGTTCCAGCGCAAAGCCCATGTTCTGCGCGACCGTCATCTGCGGATAAAGCGCATAGTTCTGGAAGACCATCGCGATGTCGCGATCCTTCGGCGGCAGGTTGTTGACCGTGCGGCCGCCGATCGAGATTTCGCCGCCAGTGATTTCCTCCAGTCCGGCAATCATCCGAAGCAGGGTCGACTTGCCGCAGCCCGACGGCCCCACGAGAATGACGAATTCGCCGTCCGAAATATCGACATCGACGCCATGGATGATATCGACCGCTCCATAGGATTTCCTGACGTTCTTGATGGCCAATCCGGACATGAAATTCCTCCTGTAGACCCGATCAGTTCTTCTTGCGGATGCGAAGGGCCTGGTATGGCCTACCCGGCAGTTCGACGCCAAAGGCCGCATCCGCCTTGCCACCGCGCACGATCGCGCCGTGCCGGGTGGGGTGCGGGATGGGCGCTTCGACTTTCTTGGCCGGGGTGATTGTCATCTCCCAGGTGTCGATAATCTCGACATCGTAGTCGGTGCCGTCTTTGGGCAGGCCTGTCGACCAGACGACGGGCTGGTGTTCGCCGAGATAGATGTAGCTGATATCGCCGTCGCGCGCGCCCGAGACGCGGGTCCAGGGCCATTCACCGAAAGACGCCATCGGCTCGAGTCCGTTGACGACATCCCCCTCCAGCAGGTCGCGTAGGAAGCCGATGCGCTTCCATGCTTCGCCGCGCAGCTCGCCGCCCTTCGCCCACCAGATCAGATCTTCGGGATGCGAATAGGTTTCGCCGTGGCCGGCATAGCCGCCGCGTGTCACGGTGATCCAGAAACGATGCACCAGTTCCTGCGCCGTCAGGTTACCCCAGGACTGGATGATGTTGCCCTCATATTCCGGCTCGTCGTTGACAACCGGCTTGCCATAGGCCTCGCGCCATTCCTGCGTGCGCTTCACATCCCAGTTCTGGATGCAGGTATGTGTCACCCATGGCTTGCGATGATCGAAGTTCATCGTCGGCTCGCCGTTATGGATCGACTTCAGATGGCCATAGGGATCGTTCTCTTCAAGGATGTGGAAATAGCGGTCCCACTGCTGCAGCGGCTTGGTGTCGAGGAGGAAATCATATTCGTTGGCGAGCGCCCACCAGACATTGCGATAGGCCGAAAGACGCGCCGCGAGATAGGCGACGTAGCGGAAATCCTGCTCGGCCGACATGTCGGCATAACCCCAGCGATCATAGGGGTGGAACATGATGATATCGGCTTCGATGCCGAGATCGCAGAGCGCGGCCACCTGCTTTTCAAAGTGCTGGAACAAGACCGGGTTAGGCCTGTCGAAATCCTCTTTGCCGTCTACGCCCTTTTCAAAGCAGGCGTAGAGAGGCTCATTGACGTTATAGGGATAGTCCTTGGGGAAGACGCCCATGCGGATCTTGTTGAAGCGCGATTTCCTCAGCGTTTCTAGCGTCTGGGCCTGCATCTCCAGCGGCTGATGCGTCCAGGCATAGCAGGTCGTGCCGAACGACAGGAAGGGCTTGCCATCGGCATAGGCGAAGTGGAACTTGTTGTGGACATGCACCGGGCCGTGATTGCCTTCAGACGGCTTGGTCGCGACAAACGAACCGGTCTTGCCATTCAACTCTGCCGTCTCCGAGCGCGTGCGGAAGGACCATTCGCCTTCATTGTCGGGCATGAAGCGAACGCGATAGACGCCGTCGCCGTCGTAGAAGCCGGGCACGCGGATGTCGCGGCTATTCTGGCTGAACACGGCATCGAATGCCACGTCGAGATAGGGATTGCCGCCCGAGGGGCCGCTGAAAGCCGCCTCGAAGACGCCCCATTTTTCGACGGTTGCATTGGACATGATATTCTCCTCGAAAGACTTGCCTGTTGGGTTGATGATCAGCCCTTGACGGCGCCGGAGGTGAGGCCGGAGACGAAGTAGCGCTGAAAGATGAGGTAGACGAGCGTCGCCGGCAGCACGGTCATGACGATCGCGGCATTGAGCTGCCCGTAATCATTGGAAAACTGGCCCTGGAAGGACATAAGGCCGAGCGGCAGCGTCCACATATGCTGATCCTGCAGGAGCACCAGCGCCATGGCGAATTCATTCCATGTGGAAACGAAATCCAGGATCAGCAGCGCCGCCAGCACCGGCAGGCAGACCGGCAGGAATATCCGGCGGAAGATGGTGAAATGGCTTGCGCCATCGATCAACGCAGCTTCCGACAATTCCTTCGGAATGCCTCTGAAAAAGCCATGCAGGATGAAGACCTGATAGGGCACGCCGAAGGCGATATAGGGCAGGATGACGCCGGGATAGGTGTCAATCAGGCCGAGCGAATTGACCAGCGTAAACAGCGGCGCCAGCATGACCTGGAAGGGGATCATCGTGCCGAAGACGACGAGGAGCAGCAGTAGCTTGCTGAACCGCAGCCGGATCTTGGCGAGCGCATAGGCTGCCATGGCCGACAGGATGAGCCCGAGCGGCACCTTGATCACGGTGATGATGGTGCTGTTCAGGAAGGCGCTGGCGAAGTTGCCGCGACCCCAGGCGCTCGAATAGTTCTCGAAAGCCGGATTGAGCGGTGGCGCGAAGGCGCCCGTCGTCGTCACATCGGCCTGCGTTTTCAGCGACGTGAAGACGATGAAGACGAAAGGTGCAAGCCAGATCGCGGTGACGAGGAGCAGCGCGATCCATAAGCCGATCAGGACAGGATCCCGCTTGCGCTTTGCCGGGGTGACGGTCTCGAAGTCGTCCGACATGGATGATGCCGATGCTGCCGTCATTGTTCGGCCTCCTCATGCTTCTGCGTCCATCGCAGGTAGGGAATGACGATGGCGATGGTGATGAGCAGCAGGACGACGGAGATCGCAGCGCCACGGCCGAAATCGAAGATCTGCATGGCCTGCGTAAAGGCCCAGAGCGCCAGCATCTGCGTGGATTGTGCTGGCCCGCCGCCCGTCAGGCCGTAGACGATGTCGAAGGCCTTCAGCGATGAGATGACCGATAGAACCAGCACGATCGTGAGCGTGGTGCGCAGCGCAGGCAGGGTAACGTATCGGAAGATGTTCCAGCGCCCGGCACCATCGATGCGGGCGGCCTCGACCAGTGTCTGCGAGACATTCTGCAGGCCTGCGAGAAACAGAACCATGGAGAAACCGACGGATTGCCAGAGATAGGCGACGAAGACCGAATAGAGCGCGATGTCCTTATTGCCGAGCCAATCCTGAATCCAGTCCTGCAGCCCCATCGACGTCAGAATCTCGGTGAAAAGGCCGAAGAAGGGATCGTACATCCACTTCCACATAGTCGCGACCGCGATCGGGGCGATGATGACCGGCAGATAGAAAATGGCGCGGAAGGTATTGCGGGCGAAAAGCTTCTGATTGAGGCTCAGCGCTAGCAGCAGGCCGATCATCGGCGGGAAAATCACACACATGATCGTCCAGATCACCGTGTTGCGGAAGGCGACCCAGAAGACGGGATCCTGCGTGAAGATATATTGATAGTTCGCCAGGCCGACGAACGGGCGTTGGGGATCGAGGCCATTCCATTTCTGAAAGCTCAGTACCACCACGTTCAGCATCGGATAAAGCGCGAAAATCGCGTAGATCAGCATGGCCGGGGCGAGCAGGATCGCTGCCTGAACGCGCGGGTMATGTGTTCGATTGCGGAATGACATTCTGATTGCTCCCGGCGGCAACTGACGCGTGGGCATAAAGTGAGGGAAGCCGTCCACTGCGATTGGCAATCGAAGCGGCGGCCTCCCTCGAGAGATCAGGTGCGACCCGCGATGAAGGTCTGCAACTGCTTGGCAGCATCGGCCGGCTGGATATTGCCGGCAGCAACGTCGTTGATCACCCGGAAGTATTCGGTGGTGACGTCAAGCGGGAAGGCCTGGTCGCCATTCATGTAGACCTTGCTGTAGGTCTTGAAGATATCCAGCCATTTCGCCTCAAGCGGCTTCTGGTCGGTGTACTGGACATTCTTGTTKACCGAGATCGAGCTGATCTGCCCGACGAGATCCTGCTGCACCTTGGTCGACAGGAAATAGTCGAGGAATTTGGCGGCAAGATCCGGATTCTTGCTCTTGGTGCTGACGTAATTGTACTCGGCAAAGCCATAGAGACGGTTGGTGTTCGTCGGGAACGGCACGACGCCGTAATCGTCGAGGTTGACCTTGCTGCCGCTCAACTGGCTGACCAACCAGTCGCCTTCGAGCATCATCGCGGCGCGGCCGGCGACGAACAGCGTATAGGACTGCTGGTTGCTGATGCCCATGAAGGGCTTCAGCGTGTAGTCCTTTGTCCACTTGGCAAACTCGGTGAAGGCATCGGTTGCGCAGGGCTCCTTGGTCCAGTCGGCCTTCATGGCCATCAGCGCATCGTGCTTGTCGGCGCCGCATTTGGTTTCGAGCAGCACGTCCATCAGGCGCATGACGTGCCAGTTGACCGAGCCGCCGAAGGTGAAGGCCGGAATTCCAGCCGCCTTGAGCTTGTCGGCTGCCGCCAGCAGTTCCTCATAGGCCTTCGGCTCCTCGGTGATGCCGGCCTTCTGGAAGAGCTTCTTGTTGTAATAGATCGCCTCGCCCTTGAAGGTGAAGGGCACGCCATGCTTGCCGCCGGGATAGAGATCGGCAAAGGCGGCTGCAGACGGAAGCAGTTCATCGTCCCACTTGTACTGCGTGTAGTATTTGTCGAGCGGCAGCGAGAGGCCCGCCTTCACATATTCGCCGCCGAGACCAAGCCCAGCCCAGCTAAAGTAAATATCGGGGCCCTTGCTGGAGCCTGCGGCCACGCGAAGCGCGGTCTTGTGTTCATCGACGCCGCGTTGGACGATTTCGATATGAGTGCCGGGATTGGCCGCCTCGAAATCAGTCGCCACCTTCTTGAGGGCACCGTTTGCTGCGCCGTTGTCGAAGTTAAGCGTCCACAGTGTCAGGTCTTCCGCGGCGACATTGGTCGCCGAAAAAGCTGCCGCAGCAATCGCAACGGCACCGAACCAACGCGCATATTTGGAGTTGATAGCCATCTCCCGTCCTCCTCTGAACAAAGCTGAGGTGGTTTTGGCAAATCGTTATCAACATGTCAACTGGTATGATGAGGTCATCATTACTCTGATGTGAAATGATCCTTGACGCAGGATAGGATCACCACAGCCGAAGCCGCTCCTGGATCCATGTGCCCCAGAGCCCGCTCGCCAAGACGCGATGACCTGCCTTTTGCCGCGATCATGCCCTTCGTCGCTTCGGCTCCCGCCTCACCAGCCTTGAGGCCGGCAGCGAAACATTCGGCAAGCGATGAGCCGTGATCCCGGGCGGCTCGGCAGGCCGCGGCAGCCGGTGCCCAGGCATCGACCATCGTCTTTTCGCCGACCTCTGCCTTGCCACGGTCCTGAATGCCCTTGGCAAAGGCCGCAAATAGCTCGACCATATCGTCGTCGTTCAGCGATGGTTTCCCCTTGGCGACTGCGCCCGCACGCATCAGGGCTGTCGCATAGAGCGGGCCGGAAGAGGCTCCCACGGCATTGAGGAAGGATTTCGCTGCCGTGTTGAAGACCAGCGTCGGATCGGCAGTCGTCGAATCCAGCTCTGAAACCGCTTTGGCGGCGGCGGCAAAGCCGAGTTCCATGGCTATGCCATGATCGGCATCACCGATCACGCCATCCAGCTCGCAGAGGCGATCCTTCTCGCGTGCCATCGCCTCGGCGATCCGCACGAAAAGGCCCTTCAAGTCTTCTGTTGCAACCGTCGTCATTGCAAAGCCTCGCCGGAGCGGAACATGGCGCAATCGCAGGGATGATCGATCAGCCGCTGCAGTTCGTCGTCCAGATGCATCAGCGTGATCGAGGCGCCGGCCATCTCCAGCGAGGTGCAGTAATTGCCGACCAGCGACAGGTGAATGACGAGGCCTGCATCGTCGAGCATCGCCTTGAGTTTGCGCATCATGATGTAGAGCTCCATGAGCGGCGTCGAACCCAATGAGTTGACGAGCACGGCGACCCGATCGCCACGCGCCGGCTTCATCTCGTCGAGGATCTTGCCAACCAGCTCGCTCGTCACCTCATCTGCCGATCGCATCGGTCCGCGGGCGACGCCCGGCTCGCCGTGGATGCCCATGCCGATCTCCATCTCGTCGGGGCCTATGTCGAAGTTCGGCTTCCGTGTCTGCGGCAGGGAGCAAGGCGCAAGCGCGACGCCCATTGTGTAAGTGCGCTCGTTGGCGAAGCGCGCGATACGTTCGACATCGTCAAAGCCGTACATGAGATCACAGGCCGCGCCCGCGGCCTTGAAGATGAAGACGTTGCCGGCAACGCCGCGACGGCGCTCCTTCTGATCGACGGGCGCGGAGGCGACGTCGTCCGTCGTCAGCACGGTGCGGACCTCGATGTCATCCATGGCGAGCATCTCGGCCGCCATATCGAAATTCATGACATCGCCGGCATAATTGCCATACATGAACAGCACGCCGGCGCCGCCATTAACGGCTTTGGTGCATTCAATGATCGGATCCGGTGGCGGAGAGGCAAAGACGTTGCCGATAGCTGCCGCATCGGCCAGTCCTTTGCCGACATAACCCAGGAAGGTCGGCTCGTGCCCCGAACCGCCGCCGATGACCAGGCCGACTTTGCCGGGCCTTGGCCCATCATTTGCGACGATGGAGCGCGGCGATCCCTCGACGGCGCGCAGGTGACGGGGATGAGCCGCCAGAACGCCCGCCAGCATCTCGTCTACGGCGGCCGCTCCGTCATTGATAAGCTTCTTCGTCTTCACGTGAGTCCTCCCAGTCATCTCGTTTCGGAAGACTAAGTTGCCCTTCTCGACTGTCAGGTCAATCCTTCAACACGATCGAACGGATGGCAAAAGGTTGCAGCGTCAGGCTGCCACTCTCGCCTTTCTCGGCGAGGTGGAAGGAGCCAAGTTCGACCTGTTGTGCTGTGGCCGTGATGTTCACCAGCAGCATTTGCGGTGCTCCATCGGCAGGCGCCGCGACGAAAGAAAGGACGGCAGTCGGATCGGATGAGATGCATTCCCGCCATTGACTGCCAGCAAGCCGGGCGAGCCTCGCGACCGTGTTGAAGATCGGGCGCTTGCCGCCCGCTGGAGACGGCTCGTCCTTGCCGGCGATCACGCCGAACGGCCCCGTCAGCGCCGAAAGCGTCAGGCATTCCAATCCGGCATCGAGCACTTCAACGGCATAGCCAAGTGCGAAGGCTTCCGCGAAGCGGCTATTATGCCGGGGGTCCCTGTTTGCCATCGGAATGCAGCTGCCGGCGGGATTGTCCATCGTCCGGCTGCCATAGGGGTTCTGGCGCATCGGGATGGTGGAGGGGCCGATGCGATAGGGCTTGTCGCCGTAGATGGCGCGGACCGAGCGCGTGATGAACGGCAGCGCCTCCAGCGTCTGCATGACGCTGAGATCATCGGCCGCATGGACGATCGGGTTCGTGCAATGGGTGATGAAATCAAGCGGCCCGGAAGGAACACGCTTGCGGTTGAGTTCGGTGAAATAGCTGAGCATGCCGCCGCCCAGCCGGACACCGGGAAAGGCGGAACGTGCCGCCGCATAGACCTCTTCAAGCGGCGGGCATGCCGGCCATTGACTGCCCGGCGGCGTCGATTGTCTGTCCACCGAAGGGGATATGACCACCGCATCCGGTTTGAAACCGGCCGCCTGCATCCAGGTTGCGATCTCGTGCGCCTCGGCAAGCGGCGACTGTTTGCACGGCAATGCGATTTCGAGGGTCGATGTGCCGGCGTGAAGCCTCGCGATGGCACCGAACGCTTCGAAGGCCATAGCGTTATGACCGGCATTCGGATCGAAATGAAAGAGCAACTCCTGCGGCCCGATCTCCGCCAGGATGCCGGGGGCCTCAAGCGTCGCCTTCGCCTCTTCCGGCGTGATCACCAGCCCGATCGACGGCATCATGCCGCGCTTGCTTCCCTCCGTGATCGTGACTGCGCGGCCATCAGGCCGGACGGATGCAGGGGCACTCGGCGTTTGCCGCTTGTCAGTGAAACTCAGGACAATGCGCTGGCTGACGGGTTGGCCGGCGGGAATTCGATAGGGCCAGGGGAGGGCAAGGGGGCGGACATAGGTCTTGTAGGAGGCATCCGACCAATTGCGTTGGTCTTCCATCTCGAAAGTATCGCCTTCCATGCGGCATTCCGCCGTGACCTCCGGCATGACGGTATGCGTGATCGCACGCATATCCTTGAAGGGCTGCCAGGGCTCGATGAGATCGGGAAAGCGCGTATCCTCGCGACGACCGTCGACATGCTCCACCGAGACCGGTGTCCCGGCAACGCCGACAATCGGATGGAGAATGCAGAAGCCGCAACGGTTCGTCTCGAAGCCGGTTTGGGACGTGGCTTCCGCTTCGAAGATTACAGCACCTCCGGTCTTGGCGGAGATATGCACGCGAATTTCAAGATCCGTATCGTCCGGGCCGGCGAAACGCGCGAGGTAACCTACCGAAAATCCGTCATCACCCTGATCGATCTTCAAGTCCGATATTCGCGGGGCGTAAGTGCCCCAATCGCGGTCGCGCACGAGGTAAGATACGGCGCGCAGCACTTCGGTTCCGTCGTAGGTGATCGTGCGGAGATTGCCGTCCTTGAAGTCGACGGCGAGCCTGCCGGCTGTCAGCCGTTGTGGCAGTACTTCGGTTTCGCGCGTGCCGTAAAGTTGAAAAGGGTCGATTTCAGCGGTCATCGCAGCATGGCCCCAATATCGACGGTCCTCCCATGAGCGGCACTGTCATAGGCTGCATCGACAAGCGCGAAGGTCTTCAGATTATCAGCCCCTGACGTGGACGTTTCGCCGCCTGATGCAAGACGGTCTGTCCAGTGCTGTTGAATGGCGAGAACACTCTCCTGGATGTTGTGCCATGGGCGGGAGGCCCAGGAGAGAAGCTTGGGCGAGGCGTCCGAAACGGTGGTGCCGTCTGCATTGTTGACCTCGAGACGATAGCCCTGCGAGAGCCGGATCGTTCCCAGCGTTCCGTCGATCTCGATCAGCGTTTCGGGAAAGGGCTCTGTCCCGAGCTTGGTCGCATAGCTGACGTCGACGATCGACGTCGCGCCATTTTGATGATCGAGCATGATGGTCGCGACGTCCTCGCCCTTGATCTTCGGATTGACCCGTTTGGTGCGCGCGGTGAGCGTCGTGACATCGCCAAGGATGAAGCGTGCGATATCGAGCGTGTGGATACCGAGATCTTCGATGATGAAGCGCTCGCCTTCGGCAAGGTAGGGTTGGCCGGAAAAGACATCGTAGCCGGAGCGGAAGGAAAAGCGGCCCCAGAACGGCTCGCCGATCGCGCCTGATTGAAGGACGGACTTCACGGCCTGAATTGGCGTCTGCCAGCGGAAATTCTCGTGAACCATCAGGGGGATCGCGGCGTCGGCGCAAGCCTTGACCATAGCTTTGGCGTCGCTCAACGTCTTCGCAAAAGGCTTTTGGCAGATGGCCGGGATTTTGTGGGTCGCTGCCATTTCCACCAGCGCGCGGTGGCTCTGCACCGTTGTCGCGATATCGACGAAATCGAAACCACCATCGGCGAAGAGAGCCGCCGCATCGCTGTAACGGCGCTCGATGCCGAATTGGTCGCCGACGATCTTCAGCCGCTCCGGATCACGATCGCAGATCGCGACGATCTCCGCGCCTTTGACGTCCCTCCACGCATGCATCTGGTTTATCGCGAAGAAGCCACAGCCGATGAGCGCACCCTTGAGTTCCGTCATATCTCAACCTGCCTTTGCCATTTGCATAAGTGTCACGCGCTGCTGGAGACGGCGCTGCGCCTGATCGACGACAACGGCGATGATGATGACCAGCCCTTTGATGACCATCTGCCAGAAGGACGAAACGCCCATCATCACCAATCCGTCGGACAGGATGCCGATGACGAAAGCGCCGATGATCGTGCCCCCGATCGTGCCGCGTCCGCCGGACATGGAGGTGCCGCCGAGGACGGCCGCGGCGATGGCGTTGAGCTCGAAGCTCTCGCCGGTCGCCGGATGCGCCGCCATCAGCTCCGACGAAATGACGATGCCGACAATGGCAGCGCACAATCCGGAGAACATGTAGACGACGATTTTCACCAGATCGACGCGAATGCCCGACATGCGCGCTGCGCGCTCATTGCCGCCGACGGCAAAGATATGCCGGCCGATCGGTGTCGAGCGGGCGACATAGGCGGCGAGCAGCGCCAGAACGATGAGGATCCAGATGGAAATCGGGAGGCCGAGCAGCCTTCCGGCACCGAAGACATCAAAGCCGGTCGTGTCGAACTCCGGCCTGCCGACGAGGTTCGGAAAGGTCTGGCCATCCGAAGACAGCAATGCCATGCCGCGCGCGATGTAGAGCGTGCCAAGCGTCGCGATGAAGGGCGCAACGTTGAGTTTGGTGATGAGCAATCCGTTGATCAGCCCGATGACGAGGCCCACGGCGAGGGTGATCATCACGATCTCATAGAGGTTGAAGTAGACGGTGTATCCGATCGGCAATTCGACGCCATTGAGGATCAAGGCGCCGGTGACCATGCCGCACAGGCCGACGATCGAACCGACCGACAGGTCGATGCCGCCGGTGATGATGACGAAGGTCATGCCCATCGCCAGGAAGGCGTTGAGCGCGACGTGTTTCGACATCAGGATCATGTTCGCCGTCGAGGTGAAGTTCGGCGCGAAGATGGCGAAGAAGATGATCACGGCAAAGAGGGCGATGAAGGTCCTGAGTTTCATCAACGTCAGGAGGATAGAGCCGTTCGACCGCTTGGCCGCAAAAGAAGACGATGTATCCGCGGTCATGACGCGAGTTTCCTTGTATGTCCGTGTCCCTTGGCCGACGCTGCGACGATGGCCTCCTCCGTCGCTTCCTTTCTGTCGAAGACGGCGACCAACTGGCCGTTGCTCAAGACAGCGATCCGATCGGAGAGCGCCATGACCTCTTCAAGGTCCGAAGTCGAAAACAGGATTGCGAGACCCTTGCCGGCGAGCTTGCGCATGGTGCGGAAGACATCGGCCTTGGCGCCGACGTCGATGCCCCGGCTCGGCTCGTCCATCAGCAGAACTTTGGGGTCCGTCATCAGCGCCTTGCCGATGACGACCTTCTGCTGGTTGCCGCCCGACATCGACGTCACCTCGAAATCGGGATTGGGTGCCTTGATCGAGAGATCCCGGATCATGTCGCGAATGGCGCGCTTTTCGGCACCGGCATCGATATGAAAAAAGAAACGCGCGAAGCGGCCGAGGCTCGCAAGCGTCAGGTTGCTGGCGATCGAGAGCACCTGCACCAGACCCTCGCGCTGCCGATCTTCCGGGATCAGCGCCAGGCCGCGCCGGATCCGGCGGGTCGTGTCGCGCTCGCGGACCTCGATGCCGTCGATGAAAATCTTGCCGGTCGAATGCATGTGCTGGCCCATGACGCATTCGAAAAACTCGCTGCGGCCGGCGCCCATCAGCCCGTAGATGCCGAGGATTTCGCCGGCGCGGACGGAGAGCGAGACGTGGTCTACGGCGAGGCCGCCGGTCGGCCGAGGCAGGCTGATGTCTTCTGCGCGAAAGGCCTCCTTGCCGATCGCATGGCCGCCATCCCGGGCAAAATCCTTGGCATCCGATCCGATCATCGACCGGACGATCCATTTCGTATCGATGTCGCGAACCGTCGCCTGGCCGGTGATCTGCCCGTCGCGCAGCACGGTGATGTAATCGCCGATCCGCATCAGCTCTTCCAGCCGGTGGGAGATATAGACGATCGCGACGCCCTGAGCCTTCAGTTCGGCGATCACCTTGAAAAGGATGTCGACTTCCGCGGCTGAAAGCGCTGATGTCGGCTCGTCCATGATCAGGATGCGGGCATTGAGCGAAATGGCCTTGGCGATTTCGACAAGCTGCTGCTGCCCGATCGGCAGATCCTCCACCATGGTTTCGGCGCTGATGCCTGCATCCAGCTTCGTCAGAAATTCGTTGGCCCTGGCGATCTGCGCCTTGTGGTCGATGCCGAAAACGCCACGCGTGATTTCGCGTGTCGCAAAAATGTTTTCGGCGACCGTCATGTTGGCGAAGAGATTAAGCTMCTGGAAAATCATGCCGATGCCGCGCGCCTGCGCGTCGGCCGGGCTGTCGAAATGAACCGCTTCGCCCTCCAGCAGGATACGGCCGGCGGTCGGACGCTCGACGCCTGCGATGATCTTCATCAGCGTCGATTTGCCGGCGCCATTTTCCCCGACCAGCACATTGACCGCGCCGCGCCGTAGTTCGAGGTTTGCGCGTTTGACCGCGACGATGCCCGAATAAACCTTGGACACGTCCTCGAGACGAAGGATGATGTCTTCCTGGGTCGTATCGCTCATGATCCTTGTCCCAAGGTCAGCGCCGATGGAGTAATCAGGGGAAGCTGGCCGGATGTGGGCAGCGGAAACGCGCCGGTTACATCGACTGTCTTTCCGGTCAGGCCATCCTTCGGCAGAGCGGCGAGAAAGGACGTGTTCACCTTCTCATTGAACGCCTTGCCGAATTGTGCCCATTCGATCTGGTTCTTGAATTCGTTGAAGTCCACGAAGTCCAAAGCGTCGCGCAGCGCCGTGCCGCGGATTGCCGGGCCGATCTGAACCTTTGCATCGGCCTTGCCATCGCCGTCGACATCGACGTCGAGCGTTGCGGCACGGGATGCGGTGTCGACGGCGACGATCTTGCCCTTGAGCTTCACGGCATAGGTCCAGGGCGAGGTGCTCTGTTTGCGCGGATTGCCGTATTTTATACCGGCTTCGTCCGGGTTCGATGCCGCAGCCTGCATCACTGTCTTCAGATCGCCGGCACGCTTTTCAAGGTCGGGTATCGCCTGCGATTGCCAGATCGCGTCGACCTTGGCCGCAGGATCGAAGGCGCTCTTTGCCGCCTGCGCCGCCTTCTCCTCGGCCGTCGGCGTCTTGATGATCTTACAGCCGGGCAGTGCTGCGGCCAATATGAGGGCCACAACAGCGCCTCTGATCCTCAACATGCAATGCACCTCATCTCACAGAAAACGTCAGGAGAGCGCGGCTTTGCCACGCCCTCCGCAGTGCTCGGTCCGCCGTTAATTTTTCAGTGCGAAGGTCTCAAGCTTGTCCGCATTCCCAGCGGTGATGAGAACGCAATCCATGAGCTGCTTCTCTTCCTTCGGGGTCGTCTTGTTCTTGATGTACGCATCGGCCTGCTGAACCGCCATCTGAGCCTGGGCATAGGCGGGCTGCAGCACGGTTGCCTTGATGCCGCCGGCCTTGATCGAGTCGCGCACGTCGTTGGAGCCATCGAAGCCGACGACGATCACATCCTTGCGGCCGGCAGCCTGAAGCGCTGCGATCGCGCCCATCGCCATGGTGTCGTTGCCCGAAATCACGCCCTTGATGTCGGGGTTCGCCTGCAGGATGGTTTCCATCTTCGCATAGGCTTCGGTCTGGCTCCAGTTCGCCGATTGCTTGGCKACCAGCTTCAGGTCCGGATAGTCATCGATGACGTCGTGATAGCCCTGCGAGCGGATGCCGGCATTGGTGTCGGATTCCTTGCCCACCAGCTCGACGTAATTGCCCTTTTCGCCCATCTGCTTGACGAATTCCTGCGCGCCGAGTTGTGCGCCCTGATAGTTGTTGGAGACGATCTGGGCGGCGGCGACACCGGTCGCATTGATTTCGCGGTCGATGAGGAAGGAGGGGATGCCGGCATCCTTGGCCTTCTTGACCGCGGCTACCGTCGCGTCGGCACCGGCATTGTCGAGGATGATGGCCTTGGCGCCGCGGCCGATCGCCGTGTCGATCACTTCCGACTGTTTGTTGGCATCATCGTCATGCGTCATGACGAGGGTCTCGTAGCCCAAATCCTTCGCCTTGGCTTCGGCGCCGACGGCTTCGGCCTTGAAGAACGGATTGTCGTGCGCAGGCGTGATGATAGCGATCAGATCTGCCGAAAAGGCAGGCATTGCGGTGCCCAATGCAAGGGCGCCGGCAAAGGCGGCAAGAGTCAGTCTGCGTGTCAGTTTCATGCTTTCCTCCCAATTATGAAAAGGCCCTATTCCCGGTAGGGCTAAGAAGGGAGGGGCGAGCCCTCCCGGGATTTTGGTCAGGTGATGCGGCGGATGCTTTCTGCGATCTCCTGGGGCTCGAAGACTTTCTTCCAGTCGTCGCGCATCAGAGCCGGGATGCCGAATTCGATCGCCTTGTTGCAGGCATCCGAAAACACGCCTTCCACCTGGTTGAAGATCACGGCGCCGAGGACGTTCATGTGGCCGAGCAGGAAATCGCGAGCGGCCTGTTCCGGCACGCCGCGCGCCACGCACTCGTCCATGGCCTGCCGCATAACAACGAGCAGCGATGCGCAGACGGTTTCCGAGAGCCCCGGTTCGAGCATCGCCATCTGCTCGACGGTGACCCGATGCGAGCGCATGACCGGCGCCCAGATGAGCTTGGCGATCTCCTCCCCGAGCGCATAGGCAGCTTCCGGCCCCTGCATCAGCGCGGACACGATATGTTGCTTGGCGAACAGGCCACCGAAATGGTCGTTCTTCGCCTGCATATCGGTTTCGTCGTTGAAGATCGGAGGGTGGCAGGGATGGGTGACGAAATAGGTGAGGTCATCGCGTTTCGGCAGGTGGCCGGCGAAAGGTGCTGCGGCGTCGAGCGCGACCACCATCGTCCCGGGCTTCAGCTTATCGACGATCCCGGCGGCGACTTTGCCGATGGCCGTGTCCGGAACGGCCAGAATGACGACTTCGGCGCCATTAAGGGCTTCGTCGACAGGCACGCATGACAGGCCGAGATCGTTCTTCAGGCGCGCCTTGCCTGCATCGCTCACCTCGACGTGACGAACGTCGAAGCGCGAACCTTTGAGATTTTTGGCGAGCCGGTATCCCATTTTCCCGCCGGCGCCGAAAAGAGCTATTGCAGTCATGTTTTCTTCCTCGTCCATTTCAAATTGTGGTATCGCAAGTGGTATAATGAGTCAATAATCACACCATTATCTGAGGTGCATAAAACTCATTTTTCTAAGCGCTTCTTCCGTCGCGGATCTGCGGGAAATAGCCGTCGGCTCCGACCTGCCCGCCTTTCAACGCGGTCTGCAGCCCATTGGTTGGGTCGTAATTGCCATGGGCCACGCAAAGCGGCGATCCCGGCGTCTGGGGGAGAGGCAGTAGGGTCGTCAGTGCTTCGACGCGCAATTCCTTCAGCGCATGGCTCGATGTGTCGCCGCCGGCGATGACCGCACGGCTGAGCTTTTCACTTTCGACAAGGCGACGCAGGATGATGCCAAGAGCTTGTCCGAGCCGATGCCGGGCGCCGGGAACACGGTCGATCGCGCTGCCGCGATCGGCCGAGGGGCCAAGCGCCGTGTGCAGGATGACGCTGCGGCCCGTCTTCAGGCTGGCAATGCCGGCATCGACGGCATCGTCGATCGCCCGGTCAGCGCTTTCGCCKACAAGCGCYAGGGGATCGAGGTCGATGCCGTCGAAACCATCCGTCATTGCGTGACGTATCTGCCGTTCCGTCGTCGGCGAGACGCTGCCCGAGACGACGGCGAGGCGTTCGACCTTTCCCGGCGGGGCAAAATCGCGGCGCTTGCCAATCAGGCCTTCACGGCGCCAGGCATTCAGAAGCGCGTATTCGACGCCGGAGGAGCCAGCGACGAAGGGGCCGTCTTTTGCTGCGCGCCGCCAAAGCTGAGTTCCCGCAGCAGCCTGCGTTTCGGCGCTGTCGACATCGATCAGCATGATTCCGGCCGTTGCGGCGGCGCGTTCGTCGACCCGATCGTCCGCATCCGTGGCCGTCAGGGTCACGAGATCAATGAGGTTCACGGGGAGGGAGGTCTGTTTGCCGAGATGCAGCACCAGATCGGCTTCGTCCATGGACGTGACCGGATGGCGGCTCATCACCGGATGGCGGTCGATGCGATAGACCTGGCCTTGATAGGCCGCGAAGAGGTGCCCGAAAGCCGTGTAGCGTTTGAGCTGCGGCGCACCGACGACGACCGGCACGGAGGATTGCGCAAAAAGCTCCCTGCCGATTTCGATCGCCTTGCCGATATTGCCGATCGACGGACTGGAATCGAAGGTGGAGCAGACCTTGTAGTGGCATATCCTCGCTTTGAGCCCTTTAAGCCATTGCAATGCCGGAACAAGGTGCTGCTGCATCCACTCCGGGGTCTCGCTGCGGCTGGTGCCGGCGATGCCGATGGCGCGGCATTGGCTAAAACGCTCCAGCAGCGCGCCATCGGGGATCCCGAGAAAAAGCACCGTCGGAACACCGTTCGAAGCGAGAGCCTCCATGACATCGGTGGAGCCGGTGAAATCGTCGCCGTAATAGCTGATCAGAAGATTGCCCGTCGCCATCATGCGCCCTTGCCCTCACTGAATTTTGCGATCGAGGCGGCGAGCTCCGGATGGTCCTTGGCATAGTCTTCGAGCTCGATATCCGCGACCGCGGCTTGCCACGCCTGCTGGATCGCACGGACGCCGGCGGCTGGTCCGAAAGGGTGGCTGACGATGCCGCCGCCGCAGAGATAGAGCAAATCGGTAGTGCGCCCGGTCCGCCGGTAGGTCTCGGGAGCCTGGCCGCCCCATTGACCCGAGCCGGCAACGGGAAGCGGGCAATMGGATGGATCGAACAGCGGCGTGCTGACGGCCTTGAAGGACTCGACGAAGCTTTCGTCCGGTTCCCAATATTTGACGCGGATACCGTTGATCTGAAACTGGTCGACACCGAGCAGGCGCCAAAACTGCTGATAGACCTTGAAATCCATGCCGGCGCCGGGATGGCGCGCCAGCACGTCCCAGCCGTTGCGGTGGGCGTGCAGCACCAATGCCGAGCGCTTGCGAAGGAAGCTCATGCCGCCAAAGCCGATAGAATTGATGTTGATAACGGCACAGTTGCCGCCGGCCTTTAGGACGAGGTCGTGGTTGCGCATCATCTCATCGGGATCGGCGTGGGAAATGCCGAAGGCATACATCACCTTCTTCCCGGTCTTCTGTTCGTGATCGAGGATCAGCGGCATGATCGCCTCGACACGTTCCTTGAGCGGCGAATAGGCGGGGCTCATCAGCTTTTCATCGTCCTTGATGAAATCGACGCCGGAGCTGATGAGCTCGCCGACCAGTTCAGCGGTCTCGGCTGGGCGAAGGCCAAGGGCCGGCTTGACGATCGTGCCGATTATGGGGCGTCCTTCAACGCCCGTCAGGCACTTGCTGCCGGCAACGCCGAATTGCGGACMCGGATGCACGCCGTAAAAAGCCCCCGGCAGCTTCATGTCGACGATACGAATGCCCGTCATACCTTTGATCGAGTAGACGCCGCCGATCGCAATCGTCATCAGGGCTGAAAGATCGGTGCCGATCGCATCGAGCGGAAAGGCGATGTCGACATCGGCGCGATGAAGAGGACCATGACCGGCCGCAACTTCAGGCCATGTCGGCCGCTCTGCATCCTCCAGCCGCCGAATGCCCAGGACTCGCGCCGCAACCCGCGATTTCAGCTCTTCCGTCTCGCCGGGAACCGGTACGAAGGTGCCCGTCGACTGATCGCTGGCGATCTTGTCAGCCATCGCTTCGATATGGCCGGGCGTCTCGATGCGGTAGGTGATCGTAATGCTCATAAGCAGCCGTTGCTCCTTTCGCCGACGATTTTGTCGTGGCGTCAACTCGTGATCTGGTATAATGAGTATTCCAATTTGTGCAACGATTTTTTTGTTCAGGAGGCCCCAAGTCGTTCCGAACGGGCTTTCTCAGCGCGGTCTGACATTGCATAAGGGAGAAAAGCTTTGAGCCAGCGAGATGCCATGAGCCAACCAGTCGAACAGATCGTACGTCGGAAGCTCTCCGACGAAGTATTCGACCGATTAGAGCGTTTGATCACGTCGGGAGAACTCAAGCCCGGCGATGAAATGCCGTCCGAGCGTGTTCTCATGGAGCGCTTCGGCGTCGGGCGTCCGGCGATCCGCGAGGCGATGCAGTCGCTCGCCAATATGGGATTGGTCAGCATTTCGCATGGGGAGCGGGCGAAGGTGCTGCAACTGACTGCGAAATCGATTTTCCGGCAGGTCGATTTGACCGCGAAGATCATGTTATCGCAGTCGTCGGACACCCTCGAACATCTGAAGAGCGCGCGCATATTCTTCGAGCGCGGTATGGCCCGGGAGGCTGCACCGCGCGCCACGGAAAAAGATATCGCTGACCTCAGAGATATTATTGAACGCCAGCGGGCCTCCCTCGGGCATGCCGAGGAGTTCATTTCGGCCGACATGCAGTTTCACACCCGGATTGCCCAGATTTCCGGAAATCCGATTTTCGTCGCGGTCAGCGAGGCGATGTTGGCGTGGCTGAAGACCTATCATACGGACATGCTCATCTGGACCGGCAAGGAAAAGTTCACGCTGGTCGAGCATGAAGAAATATTGGAGCGGCTGTCCGACCACGATGCCGACGGTACGGAGGCTGCGGTCCTGAAGCATCTGGAGAGGTCGAGAGCCCTCTACACCAAATAGAGATCCCGTTTTCGCCTGCCGAACAGCGCCTTGCCGATGTGTTCGATCTCCGCGGCTTTGTCGCACAGGATGAAGCCGGTAAATCCGGCGGGAACGATGGGCGGTTCGTGGCCTATCGCGAATAGATAAGGAAGCTTCAGCCTCTGAAGCGTTTCCACGATCGGAAATACAAATCCGGCGTCGAGATGCAGGTCGAGGATCACCGCATCCACGTTCTTGCCTTTGATGAGTTCGAGAGCGTCTTCGGCCGTGCTGACGGGACCGAGCAGGGTAGCGCCAAGTTCCTGCAATTTTTGACGCGCCTCCTCGGAGAGGAAATATCCGTCCTCGACGATCAAGAGCCGCTTGCCCGAAAACATCTGGCGATATGTCACCGTCGCGTCGTTCATATTTCGATCCAGAAACTGCCCCGTAGATCCACGAACATTCAAAGGCAGCGGTTGTTCCCGAGCCGGCAAGACGATGTCGATGGTGCTGAGGAATGCGATGCCTCTGCATGCGGCGGGCAGGGATATCCCGGCACGGCGCATGCGTTGTCATCTCCAGTAAATAGCGCTCCATCCCGCGGGAACAATCGTCCCGACCCCTTGTTTGGTGGACAAATAACAGGGGGAGCACATGAACGAAATCATCGACGTCAAATTCAAGATGCTCTGGAACACACCGGTTTGCGTTGCGGTGGGCGGCCGCTTCACCTCGCGCGTGAACGGACCGGAAGACGCTATTCATTTTCTGTCCGTCCGATGGCCATCCGAAAGAGGCTCATATTATGTGAAGGCAAAGGAAAAATGCCTCGCCGCCATTTCACACCGCGCCACGCTTGACGCTGCGCGCGAAGCCTTTGTCATGGCCTGTCTCGAAGCGCGTCTGATACAGGATGACCGATACGTGTGGTGAGGGCCGCGGCTTGCATCTCATCCGGATCAAGATTTGGCAACTCCTCGTGCCGCACGGAACAAAGAAAGCGGCGATCGGTTGACGAGGGTGTGACGTTCAAATCGCAGCGAGCCGCTCATGCTCGATAAACACTCCTCGCCCTATACCGGTCCTTCCCTCCAGCGCGATCATGCCGACGCGGTGACGCTCGGCGAACTCCGGCACGACGCCGAAGCCTGCACGCGTTGCGACCTCTATCGCCACGCGACGCATCTCGTCTTCGGGGAAGGCCCCGAAACGGCGGAGGTCGTGCTGGTTGGCGAACAACCCGGTGACAAGGAAGATCTGTCGGGCAAGCCCTTCGTCGGGCCGGCGGGCCGCCTGCTGGATCAATGCCTTGAGGAGGCCGGGGTCGATCGCGACCGCTGTTACGTCACCAATGCGGTCAAGCATTTCAAGTATCAGATGCGCGGCAAGAAGCGACTGCATTCCCGGCCCAATGCCGGCGAGGTGCAACGTTGCGCCTGGTGGCTTGGCGCCGAACTTGACCTATTGAAACCGAAACTGGTCGTAGCGCTCGGCGCAACGGCCGTGTCTTCGTTGCTCGGATCGAAGGTGCGGGTCATGCGCGATCGTGGCAGCATTCTTCGTCCACCCGGGCAGTTCGACATTCTCGTCACCATTCACCCATCGGCTCTTCTGAGGATCAGGGAGGCGGACGAAAAGGAACGGAGCCGTTTGGCCTTCGTCCAGGATCTGAAGAAGATCCGGAGTTTCCTGCGGCATTGACTCCCGTTCAAGGCAATGTGGCATTACTCGTCGTCGCCCGGAATATGTGCATCGACGCCGGTCGTCCGAAGGTTATTTTGAACCTCGACGACGCCGGGGATGGACCGAACGATCGCTTCAAGATGACGGGCCAGCGGAATCGTCTCGACGCTACCTTCCAGCGTCACGGTGCCGCCGTCGGCCTGTACGTCGATGCTGTCGATGTCGACACCTCTCAGTTCGAGCTGCTCGGTTATGACCGCTTCCAGTTCATCGCTGTCGATACGATCGGTGGGAAGAGGCCCGGTCGTATCGTCCTCGGCTCGCTCGAGGCCAGTCTGATCGGCTGCATCCACAATGAAATTGCGATCCGGCTCCTCGTCGAAATTCGCGGAGGTGTCACCATATCCCCTGTTTTCAGGGCTTTGCGAGGCACTTCCGCTCCCGTCCGAATAAGGCCAGCCGTCCCGAAGATTGCGATCCTCATAGTCGCGATAGTCTTCTTCGCGCGATAGTGTCTTTGGCTTTCGAGGCGCTGTCATGTCGGCCTCCTTTCCTATGAAAGGTCAAACAAGACAGAGCTGATTTTGTTTCATCGATGCCCCTCCGGGCAACTGCGGCAGGAGGGAGGTATTCAGCTTCTGGTATATGTTTTCGCATGCTCCAATGAATATTTTTGATTGTTTCGCTCCGGGTGGGAACCAAGGCGAAGAGTGTCCGTTTCATGGGCGGAGGAAACTGCTACATGTCCAAATATTTGTGGAATCGTTCGGTGACGATCGTCACCGGGGAGTGCGGCCACCACGTTACGATCAACAACACCGAACAGGCCCTTAAATTTCTTCTTCGCGAATGGCCAGCAGGCAAAGCCGACCGCATTCATGCCATGGCCAAGAAAACCTTGATCGGCACTTACCATAGCCAAGGGTCTGTGGAGGAAGCGTGTGATGCCTTTTTGGCGGCAGCCGTTTCGGCGGGCATAGCGGTAAGGAAGTGATGCGAAGGTAACTACAATGACTGCAACAAGTTTCATGTGAATATCCGCCGGAATCCGACGAGCGTGGCGATCCATTCATACTATCGCCACTTGAAATCGCGAACGCCCAACCGTATCTACGCTTCACTTCCCGTATTGATGGTCTGCTGCTCGACGCCAGTCGATGCGTTCCAAGCCGTCCGGGTTGGAAAAGGCGCTCCCCGAAAGGGTCGAGCGCCTTTTCTCGTTTTACGTTTGGGTTCGAGCCGGAGGCCGCTTCCTCCCAACATGGCAGGCGGCTCTCTCGTCGTGGATTGCTATCCGCGACAATGATCCGCCAAACGTCGGGTGAGGCGATCCTTGAGGATCTGGAACCCCAGGGATTGCCAAGCCAACGCTCGACTGCCGGTGTGTTGCTCATGCGACGCAGCCAAGTTGGACACATCGCCAAAGTCCGTCAGCCGGAGCCGGTATTGCCGAAGTATGGACTATATCGACAACGCCTTGCGCAAACGGGCAAACAGGCTCGGTGGCCGCCCGGCAACCAACGGACGAATGGAGCGTGCGACTACGGCAGAATTGACCGTCTCGCCGAAATGGCAGTAGCAGACAATTCCGTGCAGCTCATGATCCGTGAGTTCGAAGAAGCGCTTGGCCTCCCCGTAGCTGTCGTTTTCCAAGCCGGCAGCGCGAAGAACCGGATCCGCAAAAGCGACGGAAATTGGAGAGCTATCCGTTCGCATTGCCGCCCTGGTTTCACTAGGCTGAAATTCGGTTTCGCGCAAAGTGGAAAGAAACTGTCGGGGACTCCGCTCGAGAAGATCTATCCAACGTTCGAGCCGCTGGCTTCGCGACATTTCTCGATTAAGGAAGTCCTGATCGACTTTTGCAATTTTCTGCAAGTCATCGCGTGCATGCTGCTTCATCTCGGCCTCCTATTTGGCGATAGTTGGTCCCCTTCGATGTAACTTCAGCCCGGGTTGATGGTGATCCCAAAGAGGCGAGATGTCCAGTCACTTGGGGGTGCCAGACGATCTGCGGAAGGAGAAAAATGACGCGCCCCGGCTTTCTGCTCGTCTTTCTGGCAGAGGCATTGCCGATGGCGGCCTTATCCGAAATGATCGCGAAAGGCCTGCGGCGTGGTTCCGAATGCTCTGAGGAAACTCCGTCGCATGGTCTCTTCCGAACCGAAACCGCAGCGGATACGTGCCTGACGAACGGATAAGCCCTGCTCCAGGAGGCGCCGCACGGCCTCCACGCGGATATCCTCGACAGCCCGAGCCGGCGTTCGCCCAGTTGCCTGGCGATAATGCCGCGAAAAGCTGCGCGCGCTCATATTCGCCCGTTCGGCGAGCGCCGGCAGCGAAAGGTCGGCGCGCAAATTGTCGATGATCCATCCATGCAGCCGGTCAAAACGATCGCCGCTTTCCTGCAGCGAGAGCATCGTACTGAACTGAGCCTGGCCGCCCGGTCGCTTCAGAAAGACGACGAGTTCGCGGGCAACAGCGAGCGCCAATTTGCGGCCGAGATCCGCCTCGACCAGCGCGAGTGCCAGATCGATGCCGGCAGTGACGCCTGCCGACGTCCATATGTTGCCGTCCTGGATAAAGATCGGATCGGGTTCCAACCGCACATTCGGGAAGCGCTTGGAAAACTCCTTGCATCGGTGCCAATGCGTTACCGCGCGCCGCCCATCCAAAAGTCCGGCTTCCGCAAGAAGAAAGGCGCCGCTGCAGACGGAAGCGATCCGCCTTGCCCTGGCTGACCGCCGGCGGATCCAGTCGACAAGGGCCGCATCCTCACACGCCTTATTGACGCCGATGCCGCCTACGACCATCAGGGTATCGATCGGCTCATCATCATCGGGCAGCAACGCCGTCGCAAGCGACAAGCCCGAGGTCGTTCCGGTCTGCTCGCTCCTTGCAACTGCGATCGCGTCATAGGGCTTCGGCTGACCGGCTGCGAGTGCCTCTTCGTTGGCGCTCGCAAACACCTGCAATGGCCCGGTTATATCGAGCAGTTGGGCATTTTCGAAGGCGAGGATTTCAATACGGCGCATGGTTGGCTCAAAACGAGGGGACTTTGGCAAATACGCCAGATAGTGATCGCGTAGGCTTGCCGGAGTCAACCATTTGGAGATGCACCATGACCATTCGCTTCGGACTGCTCGTCTTTCCCGGTATTCAGCAACTCGATCTGACAGGCCCCTATGAGATCTTTGCCTCAGCGGAGGGCGCGGAGGTCCATCTGATCTGGAAGGACACTTCGCCCGTCATTTCTGCAACGAAATTGGTCCTTCAGCCGACAACGACGTTCGACGAATGCCCTCAGCTCGATGTCATCTGCGTGCCCGGCGGTGGCGGCATCAATCCATTGCTTGAGGATGAGATCGTACTGTCTTTCATTCGCGCACAGGCAGCGCAGGCGCGCTTCATCACCTCGGTCTGCACCGGCTCTCTGGTGCTGGGCGCCGCCGGCTTGCTCAAGGGCAGGAAGGCGACGACGCACTGGAATGCCCACGATTTTCTCGCAAGCTTCGGTGCTGTCCCGACCACGGGCCGCATCGTCCGGGACGGCAATCTCATCACCGCCGGCGGTGTGACGGCCGGCATCGATTTCGGGCTGGCGGTCGTTGCGGCCCTTTTAGGCCAAGAGGAAGCGGAGACGGTTCAGCTTTCGTTGGAATATGCGCCCACGCCACCGTTCCATTCGGGCACACCCGAGGAGGCGACGGCCGATGTGATCGCGAGGACGAAGCGGCGTCTTGCCGGTTCACGGACGGCGCGAGAGGCCGTCATCGCCCGCCTGATGGCCTCGCAGCGCGAGCCGGTGTAGGCGCGCATCCGCAAAACCACCCGAGAACAATCTCGGCTTGCCGCGTCGCCGGCGGCTTCCTCCCTTCGATTGGAAGGTTCGAAGCCGCTGGCGATGTCACCTGGATGCAATGGATTGCAGATAATGATCGGGCAGGACAATTGATTTTCCAGACACGTTTATCGAGGTTGCGATGAGTATTCGGGCAAACAAGATACTTCCCCACCATCGGTTTTCACATTCACTCGGCGCACCGCTGGCTCGGGTTCAAGGCGTAATAGCGCATGTGTTCGAGGCTCCGGAGAACCACCACGGTGCAAACCACCAGCATTTCACTGTGAAGATCGAAACGGTTCTGAAGTTCGACGGCGGCGATGATGATATCACCGGCCAGACCGTCTTCGTTGCCGTGCGTTTCGGCGACAATGAAGGGCTCGACCACGAGATCCCCGACCTGAAGGCAGGGGAAGCAATCGAGCTGCAGGGCGAGTATATTTCCGTCGCGTCAGCCTATCCCACCGAAGACAACAGTAACCCGGTATTGCCGGTCCTCCACTTCACGCACCATCCAGTAGGCTATGTGCTGTATGAAGGCGTGCACTATAGCTGAGCATCGAATTCAGGGTTTTACCGCGCTTTTAAGCCCGGAATTTGCTGCACTCATAGGGCTGGAAGTTCGGGAACGGGCTATCCAGCCGCTGCAGTTTCCAGGAGCCCCTTGGCCGACTTTCCTACTCTACCCGCCATGCTTGACTCAGACATCAATTCTGCGACGGTGAGACGTCTGGTCTCCACGGCAGAAAGGCTAATCGTATGAACGGATTTTGGTTTTTTCGCTTCATGCGCCTTTTTGCGACGGCGTCGGTGGCCACCGTCGCCCTTGCTGTTTCGCCGGCGCTGCCGGTATCAACGGCCTATGCGCTTGATGCCGCTTCGCAGACGAAAGCCTCGAACAATCAGATCGACAAACTCATCGAGGCCCTGCGTCCGACCTATGCCGCTCAGGACCTTCGCCAACGGCGCGCCGCTTTCGAAAGGCTTATGGCGTCAACTCCGGATCCCACACGCGTTCAGATCCGCCATGTCGATGCCAACGGGGTTGATGCCGACCTGATATGGCCCGCCMGACTGCACCATCCGATCGGCAGGCGCGTGATACTCTATCTCCATGGAGGCGGGTTCTACAGCGGCTCCCTCAGGACGCATCGGAATATAGCGGGTTCCCTTGCGAAGGCTGCGTCTGCCGATGTTCTCCTGGTCGACTACCGCCTGCTGCCGGAGAATAGGGTTCCGGCGCAGATCGATGACACTCTGGCCGCCTATCGTTGGCTGCTGGCCTCAGGATACAGGCCTGAGAACGTGGTGATCGTCGGAGAGTCCGTGGGTGGCACTCTGGCCATCGAAGCGACCCTCAATCAGCTTCGGATCAAGGGACCTTTGCCGGCGGCCGTGGTCGCGATGAGCCCGGTGACTGATTTTGCTGCAACCGGTGAATCCATTACCACGAATGCTGATAATGATCCGTTCATGGGCAAGGCCGAGCTGGAGGTGATCCGCAACATCTATATCGGCGACAAATCTCCGGTTGAACCCGCGCGGTCGCCGCTTTACGCCGATCTGACCGGTTTTCCGCCCCTGCTCTTGCAGGTCGGCTCGCGTGAGACGCTGCTCGACGACACACGCCGGCTGGAAGACAAAGCACGCAAGGCCGGTGTCGATGTTACCGCTGAGGTTTGGCCGGGCATGATCCATCAGTGGCAGATCTTCCCCTTCTGGATCGAGGATGCGCGCAAATCGAATAGAAAGGTCGCCGAGTTTGCTGTCTCTCACTTTGCCGACAGGCCCGAGGAATAGGCAAATCAATGGCTGACCGGCGACGCTGCCTTATGGGACGTCGCTGAAATACAATGCGACCTAAATCGGGCCGCAACATGCTGTTCGGCCCGTGGCGTCCACGAAAATCGTTTAAGGGTGCGATTTCAATGCGGCGGCTTGTCGTCGCTCCTTATCTTCTGCCCATCCAGATAGCCGTGCTCATAGGACTTGGCGAGACTGCTTCCCTCGGGATAGGGATTTTTCTCGGCCTCAGTCTCCCTTTTGCCGGCTTCGACGCCGCGCGCATACGCGGCTTCATCATCGTCTTCTGCGCCAGTACCATTTCCCACATTATCTATTTTGGGTGGTTCTGGCGATTGCGGCTGTATGGGATTGGGAAGCCCCGCTTCAGGAGCCGGGACCGGGGGTGATGTTGGATCATATTTTGCCATGGCATTGTCCTCCGATGAGAGAACGCCATCACTCCCTCGCGGTTCCCCGAGCGATCCCAATTCCGCTTGGCTATACTGCCACTCGTTCGGCCTAAAGGCAGCTTACGTCGCGGATATCCATCATCGCAGAGGCAACCGGCTTAAATGTCCTGATCGCCCATCGCGGCATCATCGATCCAAGTTGAGGGAAAGCTGCACAGCGCGCGGCAAGGGCGGTAACGGTCGGCTGATATCGACGCGGCGCTTCCAGGCGGCGCGCCGTTCCTGTTCGCGTTCGCGCAGCGCTTTCGAGACTGCGACAAAGGTCATGGCTCGTTCTATGACTTGTTCGGTTTTCGTCATGGATACCTCCATTTGTTCACTATATGTTCTCATGATTGACCGAGGTAGTCAAGCCGTTGGCAAAGTCTGGCGGAAATGGAGGCCGGCCTGTTGATTGGATTGCATTGCGTTTGCGCCGCCATCTCTTTTGAAGGGAAGGCGCTGGCGAGCAAAATTAACTGACCTGCCGGAACAAAGCCCGCCAGATATCGTTCAATTCCATTGGTTCACCGGAGATTTGTCGGATGTCGCTGCGTGCGCAGTGGAAAGGTTATTTGCAATTCGGTTTGGTGACTTGCCCCGTTGCGCTTTATACCGCGACGTCGACGTCCGAGCGTGTGTCTTTTCACACCATTAATCGAGCCACGGGCAATCGCGTCCGGCGTGAATTCGTGGATAGCAGCACCGGAAAACCCGTGGCGCGCGAGGATCAGGTCAAGGGCTACGAAGTCGGCAAGGACGACTATGTGATCTTTGAGCCCGACGAAATCGCCGCCGCAGTCCCTGGAAGCGACAAGACCCTTCATCTCCAGGCGTTCGTCGCATCTTCGGATATCGACGACGTTTATTTCGACAAGCCCTACTATCTCTCCCCAAGCGATCGTGGCGGCGAAGGGGCCTTTGCGCTGATCCGCGACGGTATGCAGAAAAAGAAGGTCGCGGCCATCGCGGGGACCGTGCTTTTCCGGCGTTTGCGGACCTTGTTGATCCGTCCCTACGATAAGGGCTTGCTCGCGACGACGCTGAACTTCGACTACGAGGTCCGCTCTGCGGACAAGGCTTTCGAGGATATACCAGACATCAAGATCAAGGGCGAAATGCTTGATCTTGCAAAACATATCATCACCACGAAAAGCGGTACGTTCGACGCCCAGACATTTGATGATCGCTACGAAGCAGCCCTCACCGAGCTGATCATGGCAAAGCTCGAAGGCCGCAAGATTACCGTGCGCAAGGAGCGCAAGCCGGAAAAGGTCGTCGATCTCATGGAAGCACTTCGCCAGAGCGCCGGCGTCCAAACCGGTATCAAGGGCGAAAAGAAGCAGACGCCGAAACGAGCCGCCTCCAATGCCTCCCGGCAGCGAAAGGCAGGCTGATCCATGGCGCTTGAGACCTATCGCGAAAAGCGGGATTTTTCGAAGACATCCGAACCCAGGGGACGCACGCGCAAGACTGCCGGGCATAACAGCTTCGTCATCCAGAAGCATGCAGCCAGCCATCTGCACTATGATTTTCGCCTGGAACTTGACGGCGTTTTGAAGAGCTGGGCGGTTGCAAAGGGTCCAAGCCTTGTTCCGAGCGACAAACGTCTGGCAGTCCAAGTGGAAGACCATCCGCTCGACTATGGCGATTTCGAAGGCACTATTCCCAAGGGCGAATATGGCGGCGGCTCGGTGATCGTCTGGGATCGCGGCACCTGGGAGCCGGATGGCGATCCGCACAAGGGCTTCCAAAAGGGGCACATCGAACTCGAGCTGCATGGCGAGAAGCTTCACGGCCGCTGGCATCTGGTCCGCATGGCAAGACGTGCCCGAGAAAAGCGGGACAATTGGCTGCTTATCAAAAGCGACGATGAGGCGGCCCGTCCCGAGGGTGCGGATGACATTCTCGAAGAGCGACCAGAATCCGTAAAGACCGGCCGGTTGATCGAAGAGCTTGAAGGAGAAAAGCCCGGATGGTCCTCGAAGACGGGCAAGATCAAACAACCGTCGGGCAGGGGTAGGCAATCCCGACCGTCCGCACTGAAAATTCAGGTTGATCCCTCGTCCGTGAAGAAGGCCAGAAAATCGGCTTTGCCCGATTTCGTGCCGCCGACATTGGCGACACTGACAAAGACGCCGCCGAGCGGGAAGCAATGGCTCCACGAGATCAAGTTCGACGGCTATCGCCTGCAGGCCCGCATCGAGGATGGGCACGTCAAGTTGCTGACGCGCAGCGGCCTCGACTGGTCGGACAAGTTCGGGAAAACGCTTCTGGCCGAATTGGCCGCTCTTCCGGTCAAAACGGCGCTTGTGGACGGCGAACTGGTGGTCGAGACCAGTTCCGGTGCATCGGATTTCTCAGCCCTGCAAGCCGATCTCAGCGATGGCAGGGGCGATCGTTTCGTCTTCTACACCTTCGATCTCCTCTATCTCGACGGATATGATCTTCGCGACGTGCCGCTGGTGGAACGAAAGAAAATACTGGAGAAAATCATCCCCTCGGGGAATGGCAAACTCCGCTTCAGCAGCGATTTCGATGCCGATGGCGAGCTGATGCTGGAGCATGCCTGCCGCCTGAGTCTGGAAGGTATCGTGTCGAAACGCGCTGACGAACCTTATCGCTCCGGCCGCGGCAAAGGTTGGCTGAAATCGAAGTGTTCCTTCCGGCAGGAGTTCGTGATTGCAGGCTATGTACCGTCATCGACGGCGCGCAAGGCGATCGGTTCCCTCGTTCTCGGCATTTTCGACAAAGGCAGGCTAAAACATGTCGGTCGCGTCGGCACCGGGTTTACCAACAAAGTCGCCGAAGATCTCTATTCTCAACTCGAAGGCATGCGGGCCGATGACAGCCCGTTCGACAAACGTCTTGCCGCCGACGAAGCGCGCGGCGTTCGTTTCGTTMGTCCGGAACTGGTTGCCGAAATCGAGTTCCGAACTTGGACGGGGGATGGACTCTTACGGCACGCAGCATTCCGAGGTCTGCGCGAAGACAAGCCGGCGACCGAAATCGTCCGAGAGACCTCAGCCGCTTCGGCTACGGAAGCCGAGCCGCCGAAGCGGACTGTTGTTCTCACGCATCCCGACCGCATCTACTGGCCTGATGAGGGCGTTACCAAGGAAGGTCTCGCCGATTATTACACCGATGTCTGGAAATACATGGCGCGCTTCGTCGTCCAGCGGCCATTGGCGCTGCTACGCTGTCCCGATGGCATCAACGGCCAGAGCTTTTTCCAAAAGCATGCGTGGAAAGGCCTGAACAAGAACATCGTCCTCATCCATGATCCGAAGGAAAGGGATGAGGAGCCGCTGGTCAGTATCGATGATCTCGATGGCTTGCTTGGTCTCGTGCAGGCTGGATCGCTGGAACTCCACCCCTGGGGCATCACGGTCGCCGATTGGGAGCATCCCGATATGATCATCATGGATCTCGATCCCGGCCCCGGCGTGCCCTGGGAGCGGGTGATCGAAGCGGCGGAAGAAACGCGCGATCGCATGAAAGAGGCTGGGCTGGAGGCCTTCATCAAGACGTCGGGCGGCAAGGGGCTGCATGTCGTGTCGCCATTGAAACCATCGGCAGATTGGCCGGCCGTCAAAGCCTTCACAAAATCCATTGCCGATCAGATGGCAGCCGACAGCCCCGAGCGCTACGTTTCCACCATCACGAAATCGAAGCGCCACGGCAAAATCCTGATCGACTATCTGCGCAATCAGCGCGGTTCGACGGCAGTGGCCCCCTATTCGACGCGAGCGCGGCCGGGCGCCGCAGTCTCGATGCCGCTCGCCTGGGAGGAACTTAGCCCCGCGATCGGGCCAGCCTATTTCACCGTCAACAGTACGCCCACCCGTCTCGCCGCACTTCGCTCCGACCCTTGGGCAGATTTTCGAACAGCCGCGGCACCTTTGGAAAAAGCAAAATCCAAAAGGAGCAGAGTGCGCGCTAAAGCCGAGCCTTGATGTAATCGCGGAATACCTTTGTGCGCGCGGTCATCTGCCGTCCGGGCGCGCTGATCGCGTGGAGTGTCAGACCGGACCAACTCCAATCGGGCAGGACGCGGACGAGCCTGCCGGCCGACATCGAATTGGCAACGATAATTTCGGGAAGAGGTGCTATCCCAGCGCCTGCCTCGGCGAGTTTCAATACGCATGCGAAATCGCTTGCTCGCACGTCGGCTCGCAGGGAAACTTTCTCTTCTCGCGCGCCATTGGAGAGCGCGAGGTACGCAACGCCCGGTCGCTCGCGCGGCAGAACCAGCGCATGTCGCTCGAGATCAGCCGGAACCTCGATCGGACCGCTCCCTTGCAGATAGGATGGCGCCGCGAACATGCCGACGCTCATTTCCGCGATGGGAAACGCCTGAAACTGCATGTCGGGCATTTGCGCCAAACCCACTCTCAGTGCGAGAGAGCTGGGGATCAAGCATCTTCGCATTCTGATCGATCCGAGCGCGTCGCTCACGCAGTCGCGAGCATCCGCTGAAGCGCCGCTGCCGCTATACGGCATGCCGATCACCTATCTTCTAACGCCGAAAGGCCGGATTGCGGGTTTCATTGAAGGACCTTCCGAATGGCTTTCTCCGGAAGGTCATGCCCTCATAAATTACTATGCTTCGCTTTGAGCGGCATGGAGATCGCTGCGGGTCGTGCCTGGAATTGAGCTAGCGCTTGGCTTTCGAGGCCGCGGCAACACTTTTTTTCAACGCATCGAGGATGTTGATGACATTGCTCGGCGGCGCTTCGGTCTCTGGCTTGGGTTTGGCTGCCCGTTTCCGCCCTTTCTTTTTCGCGGCAATCAGATCGTGCAGCTTGTCCTGCACCGGATCGCTCGCCATCGACGGCGTCCAGGGCTTGGTCTCCTCGTCGATCAATTGTAGGACGAGCGACATCAGGCGCGGATCGGCCTTATCCGCTTTGACCGCTTCGAAATAGGCGGCCTCATCGCGAACTTCGTCGCCATAGCGCAACGTCCATAACACGATGCCTTTGTCGCGGGGCTCTAGCATCACGGCCCGCTCGCGGCGATACATCACCAGGCGGGAGATGCCGACGGTCTTGGTGGCTGCCATGGCGTCGCGGATAACGCAGAAGGCTTCCTCGCCGACGGGATCGTCCGGGGTCAGATAATGCGGCTGGTCGAGCCAGATCCATTCGATAGAGTCGCGCGGGCGAAGACATCGATATCGATCGTGCGGGTGCTTTCAAGCGCGACGGAGTCCAGCTCGTCGTCTTCGATCAGCACATAGTCGCCCTCGCCACGCTCATGGCCTTTGACCTCGTCGTCCTCCTTCACGGCCTTGCCGGCGACGGAATCGACATATAGGCTGACAACCCGGTTCCGGGTCTCGCGATTGAGGGTATGGAAGCGGATCTTCTCATTCTCGGATACGGCCGGCGCCATCGCGACCGGGCAGGTCACGAGCGAGAGTTTGAGATAACCTTTCCAGAAGGAACGCGGCGCCATCTATCGATCTCCCGATTCCAACACGAACGGGAGGCATGACGCTTTGTTCCATGCCCGGCTACTCTTTGAGCCGTTTATTCGGCCGCGGTCGCAAGGCACCCATCGATGATCCCGCGGATTTCGGCGCGGCAGGAGCCGCAATTGGTTCCGGCGTTCAGCGCTTTTCCGACGGCCTCGACGCTGTGGCAGCCATTGCGAACCGCACCGACGATCTGGTTGACGCCGACGCCGAAACACKAGCAGACGGTTGCACCGGGATCAGGCGTATTGGCGCCCGGCCGGCCGGCGACGAGGGCAAAGCGTTTGCGCATGTTGCCGTGCGATGCGGACAGTTGCGCGATTGCCCAGTTGCGGGCGACGGCCACCGGCTGGCGGGCCAGAAATAGCGCCGCGAGAAGCCTGTCTCCGTCGAAGAAGGCCAGGCGCAGATCACCGGAGGTTTGATCGGCATAGCCGAGCGGCTCGACATCTGGAGGAATGTCGAAGGTGGCGCGGCACCAGTCCGCCCAATCTTCCACGGCATCGTCGAATGCCAGTTCCATCCGCCATCCGCCATCGGCCTTGGCGAGAGCCCAGTAGGCGGCTTCCAGATGCTGTGGCTTTGCCACGGAAACGGCAAAGCCATAATACGATGCCTTGAAAGGACGTGCGGCAACAGCGACATTTTTCGAGGCTGGCTGGCCGGAGAAGGGATCGGTCACGGGCGCGACGACGGTATCGATGCGCGCCTTGGCGGCGAAGCTGTCATTCCAATGCATCGGCACGAACAGGCTGCTGCGCGCCTGTCGTTCCGTCACCAATGCTCGAACGATCACCTTGCCTTGCGGGCTTTCGATCTCGATCAGGCTGGCATCGCTGACGCCGATTTCGATCGCATCGCGGGGATGGATTTCGGCAAAGGGCTCGGCAATATGCGATGATAGCCTGGCGCTTTTGCCGGTGCGGGTCATCGTATGCCACTGGTCGCGGATACGGCCCGTATTGAGCGTGAACGGGAATTCCGCACTCGTGCGGTCCGAAACCGGCATCTTGATGGCCACGAAACGGGCCTTGCCGTCGGCGTGAAAAAATCCGCCTTTGGCGAAGAAGCGCGTCGTCTGCGGCGCGGTTCCCGCAGGCTGCGGCCATTGGAACGGCGAAAGCGTTTCATAGTCTTCGGCCGCTATCTGCGAGCAGGCGCCGATATCGAAATCCCGGCTGCCGATATTTTCAAAGCTGGAAAGGGCAGCATGTTCGGCAAAAATGCCGGCTGGCGAGTGGAAGGAGAAGGCCTCAGTGAAGCCCATCCGACGACCAACTTCGGCCATCTGCCACCAGTCCGGTTTCGCCTCGCCGGGCGAGGGGAGAAAGCCGCGTTGCCGGGAAATCCGGCGTTCGGAATTGGTGACGGTGCCATCTTTCTCGGCCCAGCCGATAGAGGGTAGCAACACGTCCGCATGTCGTGCCGTATCCGTCTGTTTCAGGACGTCGGAAACGACGACGAACGGACAGGCCTTGATCGCTGCTTCGACGGCATCCGCATCCGGCATCGAGACCACTGGATTGGTCGCCATGATCCACAGGGCTTTGACGCGGCCATCGGCAACGGCGCGAAACATGTCGACGGCCTTCAGCCCTGGTCGCTCGGCGATGACGGGGGATTTCCAGAAGCGCTGCACACGATCCCGATCGTCCGCGTTCTCGATCGCCATATGGGCGGCAAGCATATTGGCGAGCCCACCGACCTCGCGTCCGCCCATGGCATTGGGTTGGCCGGTCAGGGAGAAAGGCCCCATGCCGGGACGGCCGATGCGTCCCGTAGCGAGATGGCAATTGAGGATGGCGTTGACCTTGTCGGTACCGGAGGACGACTGGTTGACGCCCTGGCTATAGCAGGTCACGACCTTTTCCGTCGTTTCGAACAGGCGGAAGAACTCGCGCAGTTGCATCGCCGGCAGACCAGTCTTGTCGAGCAGGTCGCTGAAGCTTAGCGCCGAGGCTTCAGCGAAAGCGTCCGAGAAGCCTTCGGTATGGGTCGCGATGAAATTCTGGTCGATGGCGGAGCTCTGGGCCAGGCGGGCAAGCAGACCCGTGAATAGAGCGACATCGCCATCGGGACGGATTGCCAGATGCAGGTCGGCGATATCGGAGGTCATCGTCCGGCGCGGATCGATGACGACCACTTTCATTCCCGGACGTTCGGCCTTGGCGGCAGCGAGGCGCTGGTAGAGGACCGGGTGACACCAGGCGAGATTGGAGCCGGTGAGGATCACCAGATCGGCCAGCTCGATGTCCTCATAGGTGCCGGGCACCGTGTCCGAACCGAAGGCGCGGCGGTGGCCCGCAACCGAGGATGACATGCAGAGGCGCGAATTGGTATCGATGTTGGCCGAGCCGATAAAGCCCTTCATCAGCTTGTTGGCGAGGTAATAATCTTCGGTCAAAAGCTGACCGGAAACGTAGAAGGCGACCGAATCCGGGCCATGCGC
Organism: Rhizobium sp. BR 317; assembly: GCF_047445835.1. Lineage (NCBI taxonomy): Bacteria > Pseudomonadati > Pseudomonadota > Alphaproteobacteria > Hyphomicrobiales > Rhizobiaceae > Rhizobium > Rhizobium sp. BR 317. The sequence goes on from NZ_JARWLB010000014.1 coordinate 66,218, forward strand.
GGCCACGGTTTCGGAAAAACGCCTTGCCACCAGATCGAGGGTTTCGTCCCAGCTCGCACGTTCACCGCCGACTTCCGGATAGAGAAGGCGGTCGTCAAGATCGATCGTCTCCGCCAGCGCCGACCCCTTGGAACAGAGCCGCCCGTAATTGGAGGGATGATCGGGATCGCCTTTGACGGAAACCTTGCCGTCATCATCGATGCTGGCGATGACGCCGCAGCCGACGCCGCAATAGGGGCAGGTCGTTTTGGTCTCAGCGGACATCGAGCTGCCCTCCAAGAGCCGAAGATAGAGCCGGGTGCAAAACCATCTATTCCGCCGCCATCATGAGGCTATCGAGCCTGATCGACAGCACTCCGTCCTCATTGCGTACCGGGATGGTCCGAACCGAACCTTCATCCGCTCCGAGTGCCTTACCGGTCTCAAGCGAGATGACCCAATTGTGCAGCGGGCAGGTGACGGCGGCGCCGTGCACGATCCCTTGCGAAAGCGGTCCGCCCTTGTGCGGGCAATGATCCTCGATGGCGAAGACTTCGTTTTCGGCGGTACGGAAGACCGCGATCTTGCCCTGCGGGGTCTTCACGCAGCGTGCGCCGCGCAGAGGGATGTCCGAGATGTCGCCGATTGGATGCCAGTTTTCATTGGGCCAGTTCATGTCCATCTCCTTACTCGGCGGCCTGCGGGTAGCCGATCGTCGCCATCGGCTTGAACTCATGCTTGTCCTTGCCGGAGACGCGCTCCGACCAGGGATCGACCTGGGCGAATTTCTGGCTGAAGACGAAGCGTTCGTAGAAAGCCTTGCGCTTTTCGCCGTCGTCCATGATCTGGCGGCGGATCTCGTCGAGGCCAATGCGCTTCGCCCATTTGTAGATGCGCTCGAGGTAACGGGCCTGCTCGCGGTACATCTGCGTCAGCGCCACGATATGCTCCAGCGCCTCGTCCTCGGTCTTGACGAGGCCGAGCACTTCCGTGCCCTTGATGTCGAGACCGGCAGCGCCTGCGAAATGGATTTCGAAGCCGCTGTCGACACAGATGACGCCGATGTCCTTGCAGGTCGCCTCAGCGCAATTGCGCGGACAGCCGGAAACCGCCATCTTGAGCTTTGCCGGGGTCCAAGAGCCCCACATGAACTTCTCGATGCGGATGCCGAGGCCGGTGGAATCCTGCGTGCCGAAGCGGCACCAGTCCGAACCGACGCAGGTCTTCACCGTGCGCAGGCCCTTGGCATAGGCCTGGCCGGAGATGAAGCCCGCCTTGCCGAGATCGGCCCAGACAGCGGGCAGGTCTTCCTTCTGCACACCGAGAAGGTCGATGCGCTGACCGCCGGTCACCTTGACCATCGGGATCTCGAATTTGTCGACGACATCGGCGATGGCGCGCAGCTCGTTCGAACTGGTCACGCCGCCCCACATGCGCGGCACGACCGAATAGGTGCCGTCCTTCTGAATATTGGCGTGAACGCGCTCGTTGATGAAACGCGACTGATAATCGTCGGCATATTCATCCGGCCAGTCGCAGACGAGGTAATAGTTCAACGCCGGCCGGCATTTGGCGCAGCCGCAGGAGGTCTTCCATTCCAGCTCCTGCATGATGGCGGGGATGGTCTTCAGCCCCTTGGCCTTGATCAGCCGGCGCACATCGTCATGACCAAGCTCGGTGCAGGTGCACATCGGCTGGACGGCGGCCGGGTTGTAGCTGTCGCCAAGCGTGATTGACATCAGTTGTTCGACGAGCCCTGTACAGGAGCCGCACGAGGCGGATGCCTTCGTATGGGCGCGCACCTCGTCCAGGGACGTCAGGCCCTTGGACGTGATTGTCGAGGTGATTTTGCCCTTACAGACGCCGTTGCAGCCGCAGATTTCCGCATCATCCGGCAAGGCTGCAACGGCCGCCATAGGGTCCAGCGGGGACCCTCCCTGGTAGGCCTGGCCGAAGATGAGCGTCTCGCGCATCTCCGAAATATCGGTCGCCTTCTTCTTCAGGTCGTTGAACCATGCGCCGTCAGCCGTTTCACCATAAAGTACGGTGCCGATGATGCGATTGTCCTTCAGGATCACGCGCTTGTAGACGCCGGCTGCGGCATCGCGCAGCACGATTTCCTCGCGATCGTCACCGTCCGCAAAGTCGCCGATGGAAAAGAGGTCGATGCCGGTGACCTTGAGCTTGGTCGGCGTGTCGGAATGCACGAAGCCGGCAGTGGTGTCGCCGGCAAGCTGCGCGGCAGCAACGCGCGCCATCTCATAAAGCGGCGCCACCAGGCCGTAGACCTGACCGCCCACTTCGGCGCATTCGCCGAGCGCATAGATATCGCCGTCGGAGGTGCCCATACCGGCGTCGACGACGATGCCTCTGTTGACGGCGAGGCCGGCATCCTTCGCAAGGCCGGCGCTCGGACGGATGCCGGCTGCCATGACCACCAACGTCGCCGGCACGATGGTGCCGTCGGCCAATTCCACACCTTCGACTTTGCCGTCGCCGACGATCGCCTTGGTGTTGGCTTTGGTGATCACCTTGATGCCGCGTTCCTCGACGGCCTTTTGCAGCAGATAGCCGGCGGCGGGATCGAGCTGGCGCTCCATCAGCGTCGGCATGACATGCAGCACGGTGACGTCCATGCCGCGCGAGCTGAGACCTGCCGCGGCTTCGAGACCGAGCAGTCCGCCGCCGATGACGACCGCCTTGGCGCGGGACTGTGCGGCAAGCAGCATGGCGTTGACGTCGTCCAGATCGCGATAGGTCAGGACGCCCGGCAAATCGTTTCCGGGAACAGGAATGATGAAGGGCACGGAACCGGTGGCGATCACCAGCTTGTCGTAGCTCTCGGTGACGCCATGATCCGAGGTGACGGTCTTCGCGGCGCGATCGATGGCGACGATCTTGTGGCCCTTATAGAGGGTGATGTTGTTCTTGATGTACCAGCCATCGCCGTGGATGATGATCTGCTCGTAGTCCTTTTCACCCGAAAGGACCGGCGACAGCATGATGCGGTCGTAATTGACGCGCGGCTCGGCGTTGAAGATCGTCACTTCATACTGGCCGGGCGCTTTTTCGAGGAGGTGTTCCAGCATGCGGCCGGGCGCCATGCCGTTGCCGATGATGATGAGTTTCTGGGTCATGATGGAAGTCCGATCCAAATTACTGGGCAAAAACGCTGGCGTTTGCGGTCGATGCGCTGTTCCGCTGCAATTGGCGGATGGAGAAATGCATCCATACCAGCGAGATAGCGACGATCGCGAACAGCAGCATGAAGCAGCTCGACCACAGGCCGGTCATGTCCTTGAGCAGGCCGAAGGCGATCGGCAGGATGAAGCCGCCAAGGCCGCCCATCATGCCGACGATACCGCCGACAGCACCGACAGCGCCGGGATAGTACGCGGGAATGTGCTTGTAGACCGCCGCTTTGCCGAGGCTCATGAAGAAGCCGAGAACGAAGATGACGACGATGAAGATCGCCGGCGTAATGCCGAAGGCTGGGCCTGCTGCTGTGGCTGCCGGCAACGAAAGGATTAGGGTTGCTACAGCCGATACAGCCAGCATCGTGTACATGACGCTTCGGGCGCCCTTTTTGTCGGAAAGCATGCCGCCGAAGGCGCGGAAGATGCTGCCCGGGATGGAATAGGCGGCAGCGACCATGCCGGCAGTCTCAAGGTTGAAGCCGTAGACGCCGACCAGATAACGGGGCAGCCACAGCGACAGGGCGACGAAGCCGCCGAATGCGAAGAAGTAATAGAGCGAGAAGCGCCATACCTGCACGTTCTTCAACGGTGCGAATTCCTGCAGGAGGCTTTTGGATACGCCGCCGCCGTTGCGACGAGCGCGGAAGGCCGGATCATCGGTMGTGGTGAACCAGAAGACGACCGCCATGGCCGCAAGCACCAGCGCCCAGATCTCGGCGACAGCCTGCCAGCCCCATGCGAGGAGGACGAAGGGGGCCGCGAACTTGGTCACCGCTGCACCGACATTGCCGGCGCCGAAGATGCCAAGCGCCGTTCCCTGCTTTTCCGGCGGGAAGAAGGGCGAGACGTAGGCGACACCGACCGCGAAGGAGCCGCCGGCAAGGCCGACGCCGAGGCCAGCGATCAGCATCTGCGTGTAGGTATGGGCATAAGAGAGCAGGAAGGTCGCCAATGCGGCGGCCAGCATGGTGAGCGTGTAGACAAGACGGCCGCCGTAGCGGGTGGTCCAGATGCCGAGAACGATGCGGACGATCGAACCCGTCAGGACCGGCGTGCCGACCAGCAAGCCAAACTCGGCCTCGTTCAGGCCAAGCTCCTGTTTGATACGGATGCCGATGATCGCGAAGATCGTCCAGACCGCAAAACAGATGGTGAATGCGAGTGTCGATATCCACAGCGCGCGTTGCGGTGCGTCAGAGGACGATGTCGGCGTTTGGTCAAAAGCAGGCATAGCTACTCCGTGCGCGACAACGTCGCGCTTTCCTGGGTTCGAATTGAAACAAAAAAGCTGCTGACCAGGGTTCGCGCACGCTGGGAGCGCGTTCGTTAATCCTGATCAGCAGCTTTGCCTGGGGCGCCCCACGTTGGACGCCAAATATGTGAGCCTTGTGGGCCTCGAAAATAAGAAAGCAAGTTGCGTGCCAAATTCAGTGCGCCAAAAAATCTAGCATTATCAATGGGGAAGGAGAACGATAGCCCGGTGACGGAATGGTCAAATCTTGGGCGGCCTTTGCTGCGGTGCACATTAATCGAGCAAGAGCGTCTTTGGTGAAGCCGAAATAGCGACGCCGCCGGATGGCGGCGTTTGGGATAAGTTGCCAAAGATTGGACGTAAGCAGGTAGGAGGCAAGTGCCTGTTCACGATGCCTTGGCTTCGAAAGTGGGCGGGAAATCACCCAGCGACTTCGCCTTGAGGATCTGGCCCTCGATATCCTGCTCGACGATCGCTTCAAGGTCGGCGAAGCTGTCGATGACATAATAGATCGGCTGGACGATATCGATCCGATATGGCGTTCTGAGGACGCTGAGCAGGTCGAACGGCCGAAATTCGCACGCTTTGCCTTCCATTGCGGCCTTCGTTTCGCTCGGCGAGGAGACGATGCCGGCGCCGAAGCAGCGGCGGCCTTGCGGCGTGTTGATCAGGCCGAATTCGACGGTAAACCAGAAGATGCGGAACAGATGCCAGGAATAGCCTTTGCCGAGGCGCACGGCGGTTTCGCCGAAATGCCGCACGAAATTGGCATAGCTCTGGTTGGTCAGCAGCGGGCAATGGCCGAAAACCTCGTGGAACAGGTCCGGCTCCTCGATATAGTCGATATGCTCGCGACGGCGCAGGAAGGTTGCCAGCGGGAATTTGCCCAGCGACAGAAGTTCGTAGAAGCGCGAGGGCGGAATAAGCGCCGGCACGCCTTCGACGCCGAAGCCGGTGGTCTCGCTCAGGCGACGGTTGACGTCGAGAAGTTGAGGCACCTTGTCCGACCTCAGCCCCAGGGTTTTGACGCCGTCCAGATATTCGCGGCAAGCCATATTGGCGAGCAGCTTCATCTGACGCTCATAGAGCTCGCCCCAGATCGCGTCCTCTTCGGTGGTGTAAACGTATAAACCGTCCGGGCCGGGCAGTTTGGCGGTGTAGCTGCTTTCCTTGGTCATGCCGATCCTCCCAGGCACTGCGGTATTCTTGCAATTATGCTCCAAGCTTTGAGGATTTTCTTTTCTTTTGTGCTGATTATCGTCATATTGATGGGAAATCTTCTCGAATATGGCGCTGAAAATGAAAGAAAATGGGAGTTTTCATCGCAAGCTTCTGCAACTCATCCAGGCCGATGGCAGTCTTTCGCTGGCTGAGTTAGCGGAAAAGGCCGGCATGTCGCAAAGTTCGGCTTGGCGGAAGATCCAGGAGCTGGAATCCGATGGTGTCATCCGCAAGCGCGTGACATTGCTGGATCCGGGAAAACTCGATCTCAAACTCTGCGTGATTGCGCATGTAACGCTGGAGGATCACCACGAAGAGGCGGTGGCATCTTTCGCTTCGGTAGTATTGGAGCGACCGGAGATCATGGAGTGCTACGCATTGTCCGGCGCCTTCGACTATATGCTGAAGATCCGGGCGAAGGATGTGGAAAGCTATGAGGCCTTCATGACCCGCTACCTCATGCGCAACCCCCATGTGCGTACGGTCGTGTCGAGCTTTGTGCTGCGCGAGCTGAAATTCTCGACCGAACTGCCGATCTAGCGCCTGCCGAGCTGGATTCGTGCACGCAGACAATTCAACGTGCACTATCGCCATGCCAACTATGCGGCATGAGCACCGGAAACCCCTCGAATGTCTTGAGCGTGTCGAGGACAATCGACGTCTTCACATGCTGCACCGACTCGTGGGGCAACAGAACGTCGTTGACGAACCTTGAGAGGTCGTTGAGCCCGCGGGTTGCCACCTTCAAGTGATAGTCCATTTCACCCGTCAGCGCATAGGCTTCAAGAACTTCCGGCAACCCGTTGATCAGTTGGGAAAATCTGCGGGCATTGTCCCGGTTGTGGGTCGCGAGTGTTACGGAGATGACCACCAGCATATCCAAGCCCAGCTTCTGCCTGTCCAGGTTGGCCTGGTAGCTGCGAATATATCCTTCCGCTTCCAATCTCGTCCGCCGGCGCGAGCATTGCGAGGGTGAAAGCGCGATCCGCTCGCCCAATTCGTTGTTCGTCAGCCTGCCGTCTTTCTGAAGCTCCTGGAGCAGGCGCAAATCCAATTTGTCGAGCTGTTCATCCACTGCGCAAAATCTCAAAAATCCTCACGATCCGTGCATAATATCTTCTTTGAGCATGAAGAATGCAAGAACTTTGCGCGCGTTTTGGGCCACACTTTGCATAGTCAAATTCATCTCTCTAGAGGAGAAAGAAAATGGGTCCTTTCCCGCACGATGCGCCGCCTTCGGAAATAACCGCCGACAATCCGGCCGGCACCGACGGCTTCGAATTCGTTGAATTCGCTCATCCTGAGCCCGAGAAACTGCGCGAACTCTTCACGCGCATGGGTTACGCTCCGGTCGCCAAACACAAGACGAAAGACATCACCGTCTGGCGGCAGGGCGATATCAACTATATCCTGAACGCAGAGCCCGGTAGCCATGCCGCTCATTTCGTTGACAAGCATGGTCCCTGCGCCCCGTCGATGGCCTGGCGCGTTGTMGATGCCAGGCATGCGTTCGACCACGCGGTGTCAAAAGGCGCCGTTCCCTATGAAGGGAATGACAAGGCGCTCAATGTTCCGGCGATCGTCGGCATCGGTGGTTCGCTGCTCTATTTTGTCGAGACCTACCGGGCAAAGGGATCGGCTTACGACGCAGAGTTCGATTGGCTTGGCGAGCGCGATCCGTATCCCGAAGGCGTCGGCTTCTATTATCTCGATCATCTGACGCACAATGTCTTCCGCGGCAACATGGACAAGTGGTGGGATTTCTATCGCGAGCTGTTCAATTTCAAGCAGATCCACTTCTTCGATATTGATGGGCGCATCACCGGTCTGGTGAGCCGCGCCATCACCTCGCCCTGCGGCAAAATCCGAATTCCGCTCAATGAATCGAAGGACGACACAAGCCAGATCGAGGAGTTTCTGAAGAAATACAAGGGCGAGGGCATCCAGCACATCGCGGTTGGAACGGAAGACATCTACAGCGGCACCGACAAGCTTGCCGCCAACGGCCTCCGTTTCATGCCGGGTCCGCCGGAGACCTATTACGACATGTCTTATGCCCGCGTGAATGGTCATGACGAACCCATCGAACGTATGAAGAAACATGGTATCCTCATCGACGGCGAAGGTGTGGTGAACGGCGGCATGACGAAAGTCCTGCTTCAGATCTTCTCCAAGACGGTCATTGGTCCGATCTTCTTCGAGTTCATCCAGCGCAAGGGCGATGAAGGCTTCGGGGAGGGCAACTTCCGTGCTCTTTTCGAGTCGATCGAGGCGGATCAGATCAAGCGCGGCGTCATTGGCACCGCGGCTGAGTGATCTCCAGGCTATCCGGCGCAAGGCCCCGGATAGCCGGCATTTTCGGGAGGAGTGGAGCGATGGACCAGACGATATCTAAAACTTCCGACAGCCAGGCGACGGCGGCGGAGACGCTGCAATACATGCCGGGCTTCGGCAATGACTTCGAAAGCGAGTCGCTTCCCGGCGCTCTGCCACAAGGCCAGAACAGCCCGCAGAAATGCAACTACGGTCTTTACGCGGAGCAGCTTTCCGGCTCGCCGTTCACCGCCCCCCGTGGGACGAATGAACGGTCCTGGCTCTATCGCATCCGCCCGAGCGTGCGTCACACCCGCCGCTTTTCGAACGCCTTCTATCCACTCTGGAAATCCGCACCCTGTCTCGACGAGCATTCGCTTCCTCTCGGCCAGCTTCGCTGGGATCCGCTGCCCGCGCCGACTGAGCGGTTGAATTTTCTGGAAGGGATCCGCACGATCACGAGCGGCGGCGATGTCATGACCCAGACGGGCATGGCGTCGCACGCCTATGTCTTCAACGAGGACATGGTGGATGATTATTTCTTCAATGCCGATGGCGAGTTGCTCATTGTGCCCCAGGTCGGCGCTATCAGGGTGTTTGCCGAAATGGGCATCATGGACATCGAGCCCTTGGAAATTTGCGTCGTCCCTCGCGGCATGATGGTCAAGGTGCAGCGCATTGGCGACGAAAAGGTCTGGCGCGGGTATATATGTGAGAACTACGGCGCGAAATTCACGCTGCCGGATCGCGGGCCTATCGGCGCGAACTGCCTGGCAAACCCGCGCGACTTCAAGACGCCCGTCGCCGCCTTCGAGGACAAGGAGACGCCTTGCCGCGTGCATGTCAAATGGTGCGGAAAGTTCTACGTCACCGAAATCGGCCACTCACCCCTCGATGTGGTCGCCTGGCACGGCAACTATATCCCTTATAAATACGACCTGCGGACATTTTCCCCGGTCGGGGCGATCCTGTTCGACCATCCCGATCCGTCGATCTTCACCGTACTGACCGCTCCGACCGAAAGTGCCGGCACGGCGAATGTCGATTTCGTGATCTTTCCGCCGCGCTGGCTGGTTGCGGAACATACTTTCCGCCCGCCCTGGTATCATCGCAACATCATGAGCGAGTTCATGGGCCTGATCCATGGCCAATATGATGCAAAGGAGCAAGGTTTCGTGCCGGGCGGCATGAGCCTGCACAATATGATGCTCCCGCATGGACCGGATGCCTCGGGCTTCGAAAAGGCATCCAATTCCGAGCTCAAGCCCGTGAAACTGGATCAAACCATGGCTTTCATGTTCGAGACCAGATTTCCGCAGCAGGTGACGAAATACGCGGCCGAGCTTGAAACGCGGCAGGACAATTATCTGGAGTGCTGGGACGGCCTGGAACGCAAGTTCGACGGAACGCCGGGCATCAAGTGAAGTCCGGCCAATTATCCTCCGACACTGGGATTGGGACATGAAGCTTGCGACACTGAAAGACTCCACAAGAGACGGCCGGCTCGTCGTCGTCTCCCGCGACCTTACCCGCTGCTCCGAGGTCGGTCACATTGCCCGCACGCTGCAGGCAGCCCTCGACGATTGGGAGCATGTGGCACCCAGGCTTGCTTTGATCGCGGAAGGTATCGAGACCGGAGCCCAGCCGACAATCCGGTTTCACGAACATGCAGCCGCCTCGCCTTTACCGCGGGCCTATCAGTGGGCCGACGGCTCGGCCTATGTCAACCATGTGGAGCTTGTGCGCAAGGCGCGCAACGCCGAGATGCCGGCGAGCTTCTGGGTCGATCCGCTGATGTATCAAGGGGGATCAGACGGTTTCCTTGGCCCCCGCGACCCGATCGCGATGGCCGACGAGGCATATGGGATCGACATGGAAGGCGAGGTTGCCGTCATTGTCGGCGATGTTGCCATGGGTTCGACTCCGGAGGCTGCCCGCAGCGCCATCCGCCTGCTGATGCTCGTTAACGACGTATCGTTGCGCGGCCTCATCCCGGAAGAGCTGGCAAAGGGATTTGGTTTTTTCCAGTCCAAGCCGGCATCGACATTTTCTCCGGTCGCGGTGACGCCGGAGGAACTTGGAGACGCCTGGGATGGCGGCAAGGTGCATCTGCCGCTGCTCGTGACTTTGAATGGCAAGAAATTCGGCAAGGCAAATGCGGGCGTCGATATGACATTTGATTTTGGCCAACTGATCGCCCATGCCGCCAAGACCCGCAATCTCGTGGCCGGGACGATCGTCGGCTCGGGAACGGTTTCCAACAAGCTCAACGGCGGGCCGGGCAAGCCGGTTGAAAACGGCGGAGACGGTTATTCCTGCATCGCCGAGATACGGATGATCGAGACAATTGAAACCGGATCGCCGAAGACCCCCTTCATGAAGTTCGGAGACCAGGTCCGGATCGAGATGAAAGATCGGACCGGGCATTCAATCTTCGGAGCGATCGAGCAGACGGTCGAAAAATATGAAGGGTTGAAGCCGCGATGAATGAGGTCGTCCTCTACGACTACTGGAGATCATCGGCGAGCTACCGTGTCCGCATCGCGCTCAACATGCTTGAGATCGACTATAAAACCGTGTCGATCAACCTGTTGGAAGGTGAGCAGAGAAGCGGGGATTATCTGGCGCTCAACCCGCAAGGGTTTGTGCCGACGCTGGTGATCGATGGAAAGACGCTGACGCAGTCGCTCGCAATCATCGAATATCTGGCGGAGCTTCGGCCGGAGTATGGATTGCTGCCGCTGGACATTGCGGAGCGGCAACAGGTACGAGCACTTGCTTATGCGATCGCCATGGACATCCACCCCATCTGCAACATGCATGTCGCGGCGCATGTCATAAGCATAACGGGCAAGGCTGAAGCCCGCGAAGAATGGACAAAGCACTTCATTGCGGACGGCCTCGGCAAACTGGAAGCAATGCTCTCTGAATTCAATGGAGAGTTCAGCTTTGGAGATCAGCCGACGATGGCGGATCTCTGCCTTGTTCCCCAAGTCTATAACGCCCGCCGATGGGGAGTTGATATCACCGCTTTCAAGCGCATCGTCGATATCGATGGCAATTGCGCCAAACTGCCCGCTTTTCAGGCGGCGCATCCCGATCGCGCGAAACCATAACGGCAAATCTCAATCATAACAGAGTTTGAGAAGCTGCTGCGGCCTCTTACCCGCTTCAGAGGGATCAAGTCTGGTCCGGCATTGAGGAGCGCCTCGATCTGTTTGGTTTTGCGATGGAAAATCGTCCAGAGACCATCTGATAGAGAGATCGGCGAGCGTCGGTCAACTTCAGGTTCAGGCAAGCCCCTTTTCGTACTCAGCATTTACAGGATGACGGACTCGCTTGGCCGATGCTCATTCAGAGCTTGGGCAGATGGACCGCCGTCGGTTGTTGAGACGTTGGATTTCACGTTTAGGATTTGCGGGCATGACTTCGATCAGTTCTTCCCTGAGTGTCAATCAGATCAGACTTCTGTCGACGGCAACGGTCGCGGCTTGGTCCGCCGAAGATGTGGCGTCGCTTTCCACGACTCAGATCGCAGCGCTTTCTTCGGCTCAGGTCGCAGCTCTGGATACGGAAGATGTCAAAGTTCTCGACTCAGAGCAGTTGGGCGCCATTTCGCAAGGTGCCATCATCGGTCTGACGCTGGATCAGTTGAGCATTCTCGACAAGGTTGCCATCGAAAGTCTGAACTCGGGCCAGGTTTCCGCGCTCACCACGACGCAGCTTCATGCGCTGACGACAGATCAGGCGGAGGCACTGACCACGTCTCAAGTCGGCGCCCTCAAAGCGTCGCAACTCGCGGCCCTCACTGCGGATGATGTAGCGACGTTTTCGACCGAGGACATCGCGGCGATTGCCAGCAAAGCCATGTCGGGCCTGAGCACGGGGGCGATCGCGGCGCTCTCCTCCGGTCAGCTCGCTGCATTGACAACGGCCCAGGTCAACGCCCTCAAAACGACGCAACTCCAGGCCCTCGATAGCGATCAGCTCGAGTCCTTGTCGACCGATCAGATTGCTGCCTTGAATACCGGGGCAATTGCAGGCCTGACGTCCGCTCAGATCTCCGTCTTCAGCACCGATCAGGTCGAGGCTTTGACGTCGGCGCAGGTGAAGTCGCTGAGTTCTGTACAGCTCGCAGCCCTCAGTTCGGACGATATCGCGACGTTCTCGACTGCCGATATGGCGGCGATCACGAGCAAGGGCATCTTGGGCTTGAGCACGGCCATTCTGGCAGGGCTCAGCACCGGCCAGATCGCCGCTCTGGGTACCGGTGCGATCGCAAGCCTGACGACCGATCAGGTCGTGGCTTTGAGTGCCGATCAGGTCGAAGCACTGTCGTCGACGCAGGTCAAAGTATTGAGTTCCACGCAGCTCGATGTTCTTGGTACGGATGACATAGCGACATTCTCCACCGCCGATGTGGCCGCGATCACGAGTAAGGCCGTGCATGGCTTGAATGAGGATATGATCGCAGTCCTCACCACAGATCAGATCGCAGCCCTGAGCACCGCCGCGGTTGCAAGCCTGGCGACCTATCAGGTCGCGGCTTTGAGTACTGATCAGGTCGACGTCCTATCGACGGCACAGATCAAGGTGTTGAGTTCAACGCAGCTCTCGGCTCTGAGTTCGGAGGATATGGCGTCGTTCTCGACCGCCGATATCGCGGCGCTCACGAGCAAGGCCATCCCGGGCCTGGGCGTGGACATTATTGCGGCGCTCTCCACCAGCCAGGTCGCCGCACTGACGACGGCTCAGGTCGCCAGCCTCACGACGACGCAGCTCGCGGCCATGGACACGGATCAGGTTGAAACCTTGTCGTCGGCACAAGTGGCGGCGCTGACTTCGACGCAGCTTTCTGTCTTAGGCACGGAGGACATAGCGGTGTTCTCGACCGCCGACATGGCGGCGATCACCAGCAAAGCCGTGCCGGGACTGAGCACGGACATTATCGCGGCGCTCTCCTCCGATCAGATTGCCGCGTTGACGACATCCCAGATCCACGCCCTGAAAACAACGCAGCTCCAGGCCTTGGATACCGATCAGTTTGACGGCCTGACGACTGCTCAGGTTGCTGCTTTGAGCACCGGTGCGACGGCAAGCCTGACGACCGATCAGATCGCGAGCATGAGCACTGCTCAGATCGAGGCCCTGACAACGGCGCAGGTCAAAGCCCTGTCCTCGGTACAGCTTGGCGCGCTCAGCACGGATGACATAGCGACATTTTCGACCGCCGACATGGCGGCGATCACGAGTAAAGGCATCTCGGGCCTGGGTACAGCCGTCATCGGAGCCCTCACCACCCATCAGGTCGCGGCTCTGAGCACCGTCGCGATTCTGGGCCTGACGACCGATCAGGTCGCAGCTTTGAGCACCGATCAGGTCAAGGCTCTGTCCTCGGTACAAGTGAAGTCGCTGAGTTCTTTACAGCTTCAGGCTCTGGGCACGGATGACATAGCGACGTTCTCGAGCACGGACATCGCCGCGATCACGACGAAAGCCTTGCCGGGCCTGAGCACGGACGTTGTCGCAGAACTCTCTACGAAACAGATCTCCGTCTTGTCGACGCTGCAGATTGCTGCCCTCAAGACAGCGCAGCTCGCTGCCATGACCACGAGCCAGGTCGAAGCCCTGTCGTCGACACAGGTGAAGGCGCTGAGCTCGACACAACTGGCGGCCCTCAGCGCGGAGGACATAGCGACGTTCTCGACCGCTGATATCACGGCGATCGCCGGCAAAGCCGTGCCGGGTCTGAGCACGGAGATTGTTGCGGCCTTTACCACGGGTMAGATCGCCGCATTGACGACGGCCCAGGTCGCTGCCCTCACAACAGTGCAACTCCAGGCCTTGAGCACCGATCAGGTCGAAGCCCTGACGCCGACACAGGTGAAGTCGCTGAGTTCGACGCAACTTGGGGCTCTGGGCACGGATGACATCGCGACCTTCTCGACCACCGATATCGCGGCAATCACCACCAAAGCTCTGCCGGGTATGAGCGTCGACACTGTTGCTGCGCTTAGCACCGATCAGATCGCTGTGTTGACGACGCTTCAGATGGCAGTCCTCCAAACGTCGCAAGTCGCAGCCTTGAGCACGAGCCAGGTCGAAGCCCTGTCGTCGGTACAGGTGAAATCACTGACTTCGACGCAGCTTGGAGCCTTGACCGGGGAAGATATAGCAACCTTTTCCACCGCGGATATCGCAGCGATCACGAGCAAAGGCATCTCGGGTCTGAGCACGGACACCGTTGCGGCTCTTACCGCCGATCAGATCGCAGTATTGACGACCGCCCAGATTAGCGGCCTCAAAACGGTGCAACTTCAGGCCTTGGACGCCGATCAGATTGAGGCCTTGTCGACCGCCCAGATTGCTGCCTTGAGCACCAGTGCGGTTGCAAACCTGACGGCGGATCAGGTCGAGGCTTTGAGCACCGATCAGGTCCAAGCCCTGACCACGACACAGGTGCAGGCGCTGGGTTCGACGCAACTTGCTGCCCTGAGTGCGGAGGACATAGCGACCTTCTCCACCGCGGACATCGCAGTGATCACGAACAAGGCCATGCCGGGTCTGAGTGCGGATGTTGTCGCCGCTCTCACCACCACCCAGATCGCCGCGCTCAGCACCGGTGCGATTGCAAGCATGACGGACGACCAGATCGAAGCTCTGAGCACCGGTCAGGTCGAAGCACTGTCAACGGCACAGGTGAAGGCGCTGAGTTCGACGCAACTTGGGGCTCTGGGCACGGATGACATCGCGGTGTTCTCGACCGCCGATATCGCGGCGATCGCGAGCAAGGGCATGTCGGGCTTGAGCGCGGATGCTATCGCCGCTCTCACCACAGTTCAGCTCGCTTCGCTGAGCACCAGCGCGATCGCAAGCCTGACCACCGATCAGATCGATGCCTTGAGCACCGTTCAGGTCGGTCTCCTGTCCGCCACGCAGGTCAAGGCGTTGAGTGCGGCACAAGTCGCCGCCTTGGGCGACGATGTTGCAGTCTTGTCTACCGACAAAATTGCCGTGTTGAGCACGTCGGGCGTTTCGGGCCTGACTGCCGATCAGATTGCTACTCTCAGCTCCACTCAGATCGACGCCTTGACCAGTACCCAGATCGGCGCCCTCAATTCGACGCAGATCGCGGCACTGACAACGGGCGACATAGCAACGCTTTCAACGACCCAGATCGCGGCTCTGAGCACCGGCGGCGTCGCAGGACTTTCGACCAGCCAGATCGCTGCTCTCAGCACCGGCCAGATTTCGCTCTTGTCGACCAAGCAGATCGCAGCGCTGAGTTCGGCACAAGTTGCAGCCTTGAGCACAGGCGACATAGCGGCTCTTTCAACGGCGCAAATTGCCTCCCTGAGCACGGGCGGCGTTGCGGGATTGAGCTCCAAGCAGCTTGCAGTCCTCAGCACCAGCCAGGCGGAAGCCCTGACCAGCGCCCAGGTCGGCTCCCTCAGTTCATCACAGATTACCGTGCTGAGTGCGGACGAAATAGCGACCTTCTCGACCAAGGACATTGCGGCGATCAGTTCCAGTGCTATTCCAGGCTTGGCGACAGCGACGATTGCGTCCTTGACGACCGCCCAGATCGCAGCCCTGAGTACGCAAGGCATCAGCGCTCTGAGCACCACGCAGATCGCTGCCTTAAGCACGGTTCAGGTGGAGGCCTTGACGAGCACCCAGGTCGGTGCGCTGAGCTCGCGACAGATTGCCGTCCTCAGCGCCGACGACATAGCAACCTTCTCGACCAAGGACATTGCGGCGATCAGCTCGAATGCCATTGCCGGCTTGTCGACGGACACGCTCGCCTCCCTGACGACTGCCCAGGTCGCGGCGTTGAGCACGATAGACATCAATACGCTGAGCACCAAGCAGATCGCGGCGCTGAACACTGCTCAGATGGAGGCTTTGACCAGCGCGCAGATCGGCGCTCTCAGTTCCGCACAGCTTACGGTGCTGGGAGCTGACGACATCGCAACCTTCTCGACCAAGGAGATTGCCGCGATCGGTTCGGCCGCCATCCCCGGCTTGTCGACGGATGTGATCGCCGCCTTGACGACGGCTCAGATCGCGGCTCTGAGTACGCAGGGCGTCAGCGGTTTGAGCACCAAGCAGATCGCGGTGCTCAGCACCGATCAGGTGGACGCTCTGACCAATTCCCAGGTCGGCGTGCTCGGATCGAGACAGATCGCGGCCCTGAGCACGGGCGAGATCGCTTCGCTTTCGGCAAGCCAGATAGCCTCTTTGAGCACCGCGGGCATAGCGGGTCTGAGCACGGATCAGATCGCAGCGCTCAGCACCGATCAGGTCGAGGCGATGACCAGCACCCAGGTCGGCGCGCTCAGCTCGAAGCAGATTGCCGCCCTCAGCGCGGAGGATTTCGATACTTTCACTGCCGCGGAGATGGCCGCGGTCGGTTCAACTGCGGTCTCCGGCCTGTCTACGGCAACGATCGCCTCGCTGACTCCGACCCAGATCGCAGCGCTAGGCACGGCAGGCATATCGGGTCTAACCACCGATCAGATTGTCGTCCTCAGCGCGGATCAGGTGGATGCCCTGACGACCTCGCAGGTCGGTGCTCTCACGTCGAAACAGATTGCAGCCATGAGCACGGCCGACGTCGCTTCGCTTTCGGTCGAGCAGGTCGCGGCACTTGGCACGGCGGGCATCGAGGGTCTGACCACGGATCAGATCGCTGTGCTCAGCACCGATCAGGTCGAGGCAATGACCAGTACTCAGGTCGGCGCGCTCAGCTCGAAGCAGATTGCCGTCCTCGGTACGGACGATCTGGATACCTTCACGACCGCCGAGATGGCAGCCATCGGTTCGAGCGCGGTCGCCGGCCTGTCGACGGCAACGGTCGCGTCGCTGACGCCAAGCCAGGTCGCAGCCCTGGGTACGGCGGGCATAGTGGGGCTGACCACCGATCAGATCGCCGTCCTCAGCACGGATCAGGTGGATGGCCTGACGACGGCGCAGGTCCATGCTCTCTCCTCGAAACAGATCGCAGCTATGAGCACTGGCGACATCGCTTCGCTTTCGCTGGATCAGGTCGCGGCACTTGGCACGGCAGGCATTGCGGGCCTGAGCACCGCTCAGATCGCGGCGCTGAACACCTATCAGGTTGAGGCACTGAACAGCACTCAGATCGGTGCGCTCAGCTCGACGCAGATTGCCGCCCTCAGCGCAGACGATCTGGATACGTTCACCGCCGCGGAGATGGCCGCGATCGGTTCCAGCGCGGCCTCGGGCTTGTCGACGGCAACGCTTGCCTCTCTGACGCCGACCCAGATCGCAGCTTTGGGCACGGCGACCATATCGGGTCTGACCAGCGACCAGATCGCAGTCCTGAGCACAAGTCAGGTGGATGCCCTGACGACGGCCCAGGTCGGCGCTTTGACCTCGAAGCAGATTGCGGCCATGAGTACAGGCGACATTGCCTCACTTTCGACAGAGCAGATCGCGGCACTTGGCACGGCGGGCATCGCGGGCCTGACCACCGCTCAGATCGCAGCGCTCAGCACCGATCAGGTCGAGGCATTGAGCAGCGTCCAGATCAGCGCGCTTAGCTCGAAACAGATGGCTGCTCTCACGACGGACGATTTGGATACCTTCACGACCGCCGAGATAGCCGCGATCAGTTCGAGCGCGGTCTCGGGCCTGTCGACGGCAACGGTCGCCGCGCTGACGGCGAGCCAGGTCGCAGCTCTGGGTACGGCGGCCATATCGGGGCTGACCACCAACCAGATCGCTGTCCTCAGCACGGATCAGGTGGACGCTTTGACGACGGCTCAGGTTGGCGCTTTGACCTCAAAGCAGGTTGCGGCCATGACTACGGTCGATATCGCCTCGCTTTCGGATGCGCAAATAGCCGCTCTGGATCCGAAGGCTGTTGCAGGCCTCGGCAGCCTGCAGGCCGGCGCCTTGAGCATCGAGCAGGTCGAAACACTCTCGACCGCTCAGATAGCGGGATTGAGTTCGGACGGGCTTAAGGGCCTGACCACGGATATGCTGGACACCTTCTCGGCGGAAGAACTTGCCGCAATTAGCTCAGGCTCGATAAAGGGGCTGTCCACGGACTTCATCGCGACGCTCTCTGACGATGAGATCGCCGCTTTGAGCACTGGAGGCATCTCTGGATTGACGAGTGATCAGGTCAAGATTCTTAGCGAAGAGCAGATCGAAGCGCTCTCCACCAGCCAGATAGCCGCAATGAGCTCCTCTGGGCTCGCCGGGTTGACCACGGCGGATCTGGAAACCTTCTCGACCGACGAACTTGCTGCGATTAGCTCGACGGCGATCAGGGGATTGTCCACGACCGCCATCGCGTCCCTATCCTCCGGCGATATCGCGGCTTTGACGACGAGCCAGGTTGCTTCGCTGAGCTATGTTCAGGTGGCGGCAATGACTACCACGCAAATCGGAGCGCTGTCGGCATCGCAGGTCAACTCCTTCGACGTGATACAGGCCGCCGCGCTGAGCGGGGATGATCTGTCAGCGTTTTCCGACGAGCAGATCGTCTCCCTGACGACGAGCGCAGTCACGGGATTGAGCACCAGTGCGCTCGCCTCCCTGACGACCTCCCAGGCCGAAGCGTTTACTCCGGCTCAGATTGCCGCCATGACGTCGGCGCAGGTCGACGCGTTGGCGACGAGCAGCTCCGATAGCGCGGCAGACACTTTGTCTTACCTGACAGTCTGACGTGCGGCGGTGACACCGGCCGATCATCAATCGCCGGTACGATGAGACATTGAGCCTGCCGAGGCAGGCTCAAGCGTGACGGAGTTCCGTTCCCTGGATAGCCGAAAGCTTCCAGTCCGAACCGGGCTTGCGCACGAACGTCCAAATCTCGGTGGTCTCAGACGCATTGCGATCGTCGCCGTCGACAACCCGGCCCGTCGTGCGGTCGAGCAGCGCATCGACGCTCGAGTAACGCATGGCGAGAGTAGCATATTCGGCATTGGCCTCGCGCCAGGCTTCCGAGATATCGCCCTGCAGCAGACGCACATTGGTGACGCTGTTGCGCACGCCCTTGGTCGCGTTTTCTCCAAGCTCTTCGGCAAGATAGGACATCGCCTCCGGCGTGGTGAGACGGCGCAGGCTATTGTAATCCTCGGCGCCATAAGCCGACTGGACTTCGGTCAGAAGCTGTTCGAAACGATCGAGATCGGCTTGCGTGAGCCCGATTTCGTCATTGGCCTTTCTTTGCTGCGCGGGGCTTGCAGCTCCGCCGCCGATCGCCGGAATAGAGAAGGAGGAAGGCCGAGACCCGTTCATATTGTAGGACGCGTTCGATCCCAATGCGGAATAGGAGGTTTGCTGCCGATTTGCGAAAAACCGCATGGCGAAGCTGATGGCCGCAATGATCAGGCCGATCTGCAGCAGCAGGCCAAGGAAGCCAAAGCCGCCGCCGAAGCCATGTCCGAGCAGCATGCCGAGAAGACCGCCCGCAATCAATCCGCCGATCATTGACCGGCCGAAACCATTGAAGAGGCTAGGACGTGGCTGCGTATTGATCGGCGATTGCGTTTCGGTCTGCGGCCGCGGCGTCATGGTCCGCTCGATGGGAGCGGCCTGGGTCGGAGCGGTGCGCGTTATCGCCGGAGCGTCATAGGTCCGCGTTCCGCGGCTGCCAAATCCACCGAAACCGCCAGCGCGACGCGCATCGGCGTCGCCGAAGCTCGCAAGGGTGGTGGCGAGGGCGAGAGCGACGATGACTGCAAGCTGAGTGAAACGCGGAACTGCACTAAGCATTGTTTCTCCTGTCCTTAGGCAGAAAGATGATTTGCAGTTCTATATAGGAACCGTTACTTGCGATTAAAAGCTGGCGGGACGCTTCCCTTCTGGAAGGTGCAAGCCGGCGGCGCGTCGATCGTCTTGTGCCACGACCATCAGACCGTCACTTTCATGCCTCTATCAGCAGCCTTTCCAACGGGAAGAGGTGGCATGGAGCATGGAGGAGATCAGAGCCTTCTCGCGAAGGTTGCTTATCTCGGCATCCGCCAATTCTGTGCATTGAAACTCACCGGCGCCTGCCGCCAGACTAGCCGCTGAGATATTTCCGGATTCCTTTTCTGGAACGGTGCGAACACGCGGTTTACCCAAAAGCCACTGAACCAAACGCATGCGAAATAGAAGTCCAGCCAAGGAACCCTGGGAGGATGTGTTCGGATCATGATCTTCCGGATACATTTCCGAGACCACCCAAAGCCAGCGCGACTCCGCTCGTCCTAGTGATACCGATGTGCAAGCTCGACGTCGAAATGCGGAGGCGCATCGGAGGTGATCGGCACAAAACGCCCCTTCACCCGGAAGACCTTTTCGATCAGCCCCGTGTCGGCCAGTACCTTTGGGTCACCGTCAAAGACCAGATTGCCCCTATCGAGCAGTGAAATCTGGTCGCAAACGGACATTGCCTGATTGAGATCGTGGATCGCCATGATGATGGTGACACCTTTTTCCCGGCTGAGCCGATAGACGAGATCAAGGACCTCCACCTGATAGCCGATGTCGAGGAACGACGTCGGTTCGTCGAGAAGCAGGATCCGCGCTTCCTGTGCAATCGCCGCCGAGATCCAGGCCCGCTGGCGCTCGCCGCCGGACAATTCCCGAAGGCTCCTTTCGGCGAAGCTTTGAAGGCCGGTGCTTTCCAGCGCCCAGCGAATGGCGTCTTCGTCCTGAGGGCCATAGTTCCGGAACAGGCCGACATGCGCGAAGCGACCTTGCCGGACCAGTTGCGCCACGGTCATCTCATCAGGCGCAGCCGGTTGCTGCGGCAGAAATGCGAGGTGCTTGGCCAATTGTCTGCGCGACATGGATGTGATCGGCCTGCCGTCGATCTCCGTGTTTCCTCCCGCCGGATTGATCAGACCGGAAAGGGCTTGGAGGGCCGTACTCTTTCCGGAGCCGTTGGGTCCGATCAGCGCGCGGATCTCGCCTGGCCTGAAGGAGAGATCGAGGGCGTTCAGCGCTCTTCGAGCACCGTAAGCGACGGATAGACGGGAACACGACAGCAGCATGGCATCCTCACGGGGTTTTGCGCAGAAGCGCGATAAGCACGGGAACGCCGCAGATCGCCGTGACGATGCCGATCGGGATTTCGTCGGCTTGTCCGATGAGCCGACCGGCAAGATCTCCCAGGGTCACAGTCACGGCGCCGAGGGCGATCGTCAGCGGCAGGACGAGGGTGCTACGCCTGCCGGCAAGAAAGCGGGCAAGGTGAGGGACGATGAGCCCGATGAAGACGATCGGGCCGACCGTGCCAACCGCACTTGCCGCAAGCGCGCAGGATAGAAGCAGCGCAAGAGAAAATTGCCGCCGGTAGGAAAGCCCGAAGGATCGGGCCGTGGAAGCATCGAAGCGCAGGAGTTCCAGCGGCCTGCGGATCATGGGCAAGACAGCGAGACCGACAACCGTATACGGAAGGAGGAAGGCAGTATGTTCCCAACTGCGCGCGTAGAGACTGCCGGAAAGCCATTCCAGTAGCACCTCGACCCGCGCGGAGCCCCAGCCTGCGATCAATCCGATGGCGAGGGCCTGCAGCACGGCTCCCACGGCAATGCCGCAAAGCGTGATGCGAAGCGGCCCAAGGTCGAGGCGAAACGCAAGCACATAGATAATGCCGCCCGCAAGAAGACCACCCACCGTGCCGACGGCCGGCAGCCATTCCAGCGGGAGTTCGGCGACCGTCGTCGATCCGCTATAGTGAATATAGACCGTGAAGAGCAGGAAGATGGTGACTGCAAGCGTTGCCCCCTGAGAGACGCCCATAATCGATGGGTCGGCGAGGGGGTTGCGGGTAATACTTTGAAGAATAAGGCCGGCAACAGCGAGATGAATGCCAGCCAGTATTCCCGTCACGATGCGGGGCAGGCGAATATCCATGATGACCGATTGCGCCTGTTGCGAACCGTGTCCCGTGAACACAGCAATGACATCCGAGGGCGGGATATCGGCCACGCCCACAAACACCGCCAGCACGAACGAGAGGAGCGCGATGACGGCGAAGGCGAGCAAGAACCCGGTGCTGCCGGTGTTTCGGAGTGACAAGGAGGTGGCCATGGTCACGCTTCTCCCTTGAAGGAGAAGTTGCGGCTTTGGACGAGGTAGATGAACAACGGTCCTCCTATCAGCGCCGTGACGAGGCCAACCGGAAGTTCTTGGGGAGCCGCAACGCTTCGCGCAATCACGTCGGCGGCAACCACCATCAGGCCGCCGATGGCTGCGGTAAGCGCAATCGTCCATCCCTGGCTCTTTGGCCCCAAAAGCCGGGCGATATGCGGTGCTGCCAACCCGACGAACGCGACGGGACCTGCCACCGGCGTAACGCCCGCCACGGGGAGAACCGCGAGAAGAAGCAGCAATGGTTTCCAAAACGAGAGCTGCAATCCCATCCCGGCGGCGGCCTGTTCGCTAAGGGCGAGGAGACCGATCACGCGCTGGCATGCCAATGCGCCGGCGGTGCCGAGAAAAACCCATGGGGACATGTATGCGAGCTGCGTCCAGGAACGTCCCTGAAAGCCGCCGGCCAACCAGAAAAGCAATGACGGCACCTGCGGTCCGCTCAAAAGAAGGATGTAGGTCGAGACTGCGCTGAGGAACAAAGAAATGCTGACGCCGCCAAGGGCCAGATGCAAAGGACGTCCTCTGCCCCCGCGCGAGACCCAGAAGGTCAACAGCGCAGCCGCTAAACCGCCCGCCAGTCCGACCAAGGGATAATATGCGGATGAGAGCCACGGCATGAAAACGAAACAGAAAACGATTGGTGTCACCGCTCCGGATGTCACGCCGGTCAGACCCGGTCCGGCGAGCGGATTGCGGGTCAGTGTCTGCAACAGATAACCGGAGACGCCGAGACCGGCGCCTCCGATGAAAGCCGCTAGGCTGCGCGGCAGCCGCAATGTCCATACGACAATGGAATCGATCTTCCCGTCGGGTTCGAACAGAACCGTCCAAAGAGCGCGCGGCTGAAGCGGCTTTGCGCCGACCAGAAGCCCGCCGACAATCACGGTCGCGGCAACGGCCACGATCGTGATTGTCATCACCAGCGATCGAAGATCATTCCGTGGCCGCATAGCGGCCGCACTCCTCATCAATTTTGCAGCTCGGTCGGGATCAGCTTGGCCGCCTCCGCCTTGACATCGACGGCGGGGAAGGTGTCGGGGTAGAGGTAGTGCGCGGCCTCACGCAGCACCAGTTCACGGCCGATCGGACCATTGGTCTCCACCCACTCGTCGCCGACATAGTGCACGCGACCAGTCCTGACGGCTGAGAGCTGCTTCCAGATGGGATTGTTTTCATGCGGACGATCCGGGCCGCTATCATAGACGAAGATCACTTCCGGATCTTTTTCCAGCATCGTTTCGAGGCTGAGCTGTTCGCCGAACCGGCCGTCCTTTGTCATCGGGCCAACGATATTGTCGCCTCCGAGCGCTGCAACGATCGATGCTGCGGTGTTTTCGGTATGGAAGGAGAAGGGGGTATCGCCCGCCCACATGATCTGGAAACGCGGATGCGTATTCTTCGGCGCCTTCGCGGCGAAATCCTCGAGATCCTTCTTGAAAGCGGCGTTCAGTTCTTCGCCGCGCTTCGGCTGTCCGAACAGTTTCGAAAGGTCGGCGACCTCCTGATAGCTTTGGCTGAGAAGCTCCATATTGTAAGCGATATAGGGCGCGATCTTTTCGAACTGTGGGGCATTGCCGACGGTGTAGCGTTTCATGGCAATGATAACGTCGGGCCGGACTTCCGACAGCAATTCGAGATTGGGCTTCGCTCGTTGTCCGATCTGCTTCATGTCCTTCGTCAGGCCAAGAAGGAAGTCCGGTTCGCGTCCGGCCGTCATGTAAGTGGTTGCAACAGGCTTGATGCCGAGGGCAAGCGCGACATCGACCGCAAGGTAGGAAACCGAGGCTATCCGCTTCGGGTTGACCGGGGCTTCTACGGTCACGCCGCGCTCATCGACGATCGAAAGCGTCTGTTTTTCCTCGGCGAAAGCGCCTGCCGAGGTCAACATGACAATGATGCTTGCAATATTAAATACGCCCAACGCGCGCCGCCGCATGGCGATATCCTCCAGTTCAATATTTGTTACAACATAACGTTTCGTTGGCAGGCGCCTCTCCCCACCGCTTTCCTATGCAAGAAGCGGCGGGAGACGGCCTGGCCTGCAAAACTTGACTCTAGCAGTCTGCTTAGCGAGAAAATATGATGATTACAATCATCTTTTATCGCGGCATGCGGGAATATTGTTCGCGTCGGGCTTGCTAACTGGCACCTTGATATTCAGGGTTTTGCAGCGTAGCCGATGCCATTCTGAGGTCGGTTACGAAACGCCACCACAGCAAGAAGCTGGTAGCTCCGAACCCAAGGCACAGGCCGAACCAGATGCCGTAGCTGCCCCAGCCGATCCAATATCCGCAGACCGCCATGGCCKGGATGCCGATCAGCCAGTAGCCGATCAGCGTGTTTGTCAGCCCGGCCTTGGTGTTTCCAAGCCCGCGCAGCAATCCGATGCAGATATTTTGCGAACCCTTGAAGAATTGATGCGCTATGGCGAACCAGAGAAGCGTGCTCGCCGCGGCGAGCACGGCCGGATCGGCCTCGTCACCCAGGAAGGGGCGCAGCACCGCCTGCGGAAGCAAGACGTAGACAAGCCCAACAGCCGTCATGATGGAGAAGCTGATCGTGAAGGTGCGCCTCGCGATCGCACCGACTTCACTGGTTTGGCCCTTTCCGGCCGTGCGGCTCACCAATATCGAGGAGCCTTGCGACAATCCGATATTGGCCTGGTAGACGATATAGGCGAGTTGGTTGACGATATTGGAAGCAGCGAGAGCGACCGGACCGAACGTACCCATGAATACCGTCGCGATAGAGGTAATTGCCGCTTCGGAACCATAGGTCAAAGCGATCGGCGTTCCCATCCTGGCGATTTTTTTTATCGTCGCGGGCTGTGCCCGAAATCCATACAGCGCGAGGAGGGTGTTCAGCTTTTCATCCCGCTGGACTGCTCGCAAATAGACAAAAAAGGTCCATATCTGGACAAGCGTGGTTGCCAGACCGATGCCCGCCAGACCAAGCTTCGGCAAGCCAAGCCATCCGTAGATGAAAGCGGCGTCGAGCAGAGCGTTGACGGCGATCGAGATGATCGTAACCCGCAGGAGTGAGCCGGCGCGGCGCATTCCCACCGCAAACTGACGCAGGACATTGAGCCACAGCATAGGCAGCAGACCCGGTGCGAGGGTCAGCATGATCGGCTTCGCAAGCTCGACGACCGTGCTGCTCTGCCCGAGAAAGACCAGGCAATAGCTGAGAGCGACGAGGATGATGCCCGCGGCAATCGCGACGATCGTTGCCAGCAGCATGGAGGCTCGGAGGAGATCGCGAACTTCGTCCTGCGTGGTGGCGTCGATGGATGAGGTTCCGGTTCTCTTTTCCCCTTGTCCAACCGAAGTGGCAATCATGTTGCCAACGCCCGTCACCATGCCGACGCACATCGTGCGCAGTTGATTGTAGAGCAGGATCGCGAGGCCGCCCGCAGCAACGGCCTGAACGCTGATGAAGCCCATCATCAGCAGGTCGGTGCTGGTAAGAGCGACCTGGGCGAACTGGATGCCGGCGATGGGGGCGGCGAGCGTGATGATTTCCCGATAGTTCCGAAATTGCATTGTAGCCACGTCGTTATGCTCCCACCGCTGCCGCGGTTCGAGAGGCGAGATATATCGATTCCCGATAGGCATCGAAAAGCCGATGCAGGCGCCGATGTGCCGTCTCGTCGAACAGATGACGTTCCCGAAGCCAGTCGTCGTCGTAGATCGTGTCGAGATATTTTTCGCCTGCGTCGCAGACCAGGACCACCATCGTGCTGTTCGGCTCGATGAGGGCCAAACGTTTGAGCGCCACATGGATGCCGGCACCGGCGGTCCCGCCGACCAGCATGCCCGTTCGGCGAGCGACGACGCGGGCAGCCGTGAATGCATCGATATCGCCGACCGTCAATCCTTCATCGATCAGGGCATGATCGACATTGGTGCCGACGGTAAATCCGCCCGGTGCGCCGGCGCCGGTCTGCCAATATTTGCCGGGCTTGCCCCCGAAGATGATCGATCCTGTCGGTTCGACGCCGATGCTTGTGACCTGCGAGCCGAGGCGGCGCAACTCCCTCACCGTTCCGCATAGCGTGCCGCCGGTGCCGACGGCGCCGACGAGATAGTCGACATCCGTGCCGAGGTCACGGAGCAGTTCGGCCGCCAGGCCGACATAACCGTTGTTGTTGTTGGGGTTGTAGTGCTGATCCGGCCACAATGCGCCGGTTTCCTCGGCAATTTCGCCGGCGATGCGCCTCCGTTCGACAGTGCTCGGGCCTTCCCCCTTGCTCTCGACAAAAACGAGATCGACGCCCATGGCCCGCATCGCCCGCAGCTTGTCGCGCGATGCGTGGCTGTCGACGACGGCGGTAAACTTATAGCCCCGCTCCACTGCCGCAAGCGCCAGCCCCGTTCCGGTATTGCCCGAAGTCGGCTCGACGATGCGGCCGCCTGGCTTCAGCTTTCCGTCTCGCTCGGCTGCCAGGATCATTTCCCGCGCCATGCGAACCTTGCAGGTTCCGGTGGGGTTGAACTGTTCCAGCTTCAGTAGCAATCGGCTGCCGGATCCGGTCCGGGCAAGTTCCAGCAATGGCGTATCGCCAATCAGTTCAGAGCATGTCGTTACCACGCGTTCAGCAGGCCGGCTAATGTGTCTGGTCATTGATCCATCCTCCAGGTGAAACACTCGCCCTGCCGGGTCACAACAATTTTCGGCGGCAAGGCGAGCTGGTGAAACTCACTCTCGTTCTTGTCCATCTGATAGCCGGCTGTGTTGGGGTAGATGATTAGATCGCCATACCGAGGGGTCGCGGGAAATGCGATCTTGCGCCAGGTCAGAACGTCGTATTCCATGCAACTGGAGCCGCCGATCGCGGCGCGAACGGGCTCCTGGGGGCGGGGCGCTCCCCTCTGCACCAGAACAGGGGTCGGCAGAAACTCGCTGTTTTTCCACTGTTCCGACAAGCTCATGCTAAGGCCGGCCACGGTTACGATGCCGTGTTCTGCATTGCGCTTGAAGCCCTGCACCGGAAAGACCGTGATCCCAGCGCCGTCGAGAAGTGCTCGTCCGGGCTCGAGATACAGTTGCACCTCTGCAGCGATCAGCTTCGATGCGAGCGTCCCCTCAGCGTCCGGGCTTTGCAGGATCGCGTCGAGCATGGCGGCGCCGGTGGGGGCCTGGTAGTAGGGATAGAAGTGGTGGAAGCTCTTTCCGGCATGAAACTCGGCCGGATCGATCGTTTCCTTGAAAGCCTTCCACTCCTCTTCGTCGACATAGGCGCAGGCAAAGCCTCCGCCGATGGAAATCGCGGTGGCCGGAAAGCCCTGTCGGCGTGCTTCCAGGCATTGGTCGATCAACATCGATGCCAATTTGACGCGTGGCTCCACCGCATAACCATCGAGGTGGAAGGAAAAGCCGTCCATGATCAGGTGGCGTCTCGCCTTCGCGCAGCGCTCCAGTGCCACGCGAAGGTCATTTGAGCTCAATCCGAAGCGGCTGTTCTGCCCAGTCGGCGGCAGCACTCGCAGCAGGATGCGCAAGGGAGCGGTTTCCGCCGCGATATCGATCGCCCGTTCCAGTTCATCCAGGGCATCGATGGCAACGGTGGCGCCGTGGCGGCAAGCCAGCCAGAGGAGATCGTTGCTCTTGGCGGCGCCCGTCACGCCAATATCCTCGCCGAGGATTCCATTGGCGAGCGCATGAACAAATTCGGGCAGGCTGGCGACGTCGACCGATCCACGCAGTCTTGCAACTTCACGCAGCCATGCGCCCGCCTTGTTGGCTTTCTTGCCGAAATAAACGTGTCCTGTGACGTTTCTTTCCCGCAGAACGCGCTGGAAGGCCGCCAGATTGTCGGCGAAGCTTTCGGGATGGATGATGTGAAACGGGCCATCCGTCGCGCGGTGAATCTGGCTCAGCAGCTCAATGTCTTGTCGGACGGCAGTCGCCCAGGTCTGCTCCCGGGCGCGCATCGAATTGATCACTAGCTCCATAGTTCGACGCGCTTGCCGCGGCCGGCGGCAATCCCTCTGGTGGCCAGTGCGTGGGCGACAGGGATATCGGTGATGATCATGCCGCTGCTGAATGCGAACACCCGGTCTTCCTGAGTGTTGCGTCCGGGTTTGCGGCCACCGACGATATCCGGCAGTTCGGCATCGATCCTGGCAATGCCGTCCGGGCCGGCGAGCCGCTTTCCGGTCACGCCCAACTGGCCCTCGTTCGTCGCGATTGCATAGTCGGCATCGTGCAATGCGCCCGCCTCGACCCCTTTGCTGGCAACCGAGATCAACAGGCCACCGGGCTTGAGCCACTTGGTTTGGATTTTGGGGTGGGCGGCGCGGCCGGAGGCAGCCACGACGATATCGGATGCGGCGACCGCCTCCGGGACATCCTTCACCAACTCGATCTCGCGATCGGGAAAATACTTGGCAAATGTGGAAAGGCTCGCGGCAAGCCCATCGGGATGCGTACCGAAGAGGCGCAGGGTTTCGAGGCGGGGCAGGGCGGTTAGAAGATATGGCAGCGTATTGATGCCCTGCGCGCCTGTCCCGATCATCAGCGCCGATCTCGCGTTCTCCTTGGCGCAATGTTTGGCAATAATCGCGGTCGTGGCCGGCGTGCGCGAACCGCCGACGCGATGGCAATCCATGAACGCGAAGGGAAGTCCGGTCGTGTCGTCATAGAGGCTGATCGTGGTGTAGTATTTTTCGGCGCTTTCGCTGCCTTGGCGATAGGAGGTCTTGAAGCCGACTTGTTCGAGCGCGCCGTCAAATCCGAGCATCGAATAGGATACGGCGTCCCGCTGTTCATTCGGGAGTGGCATCATAAGCTTGGTCGGGCAACGGGACTGTCCCTCAGCATAGGACAAGTAGGCATCTTCGACGAGCCGAATGACCTCCGCTGGTGGCAGCTCGATATCCGATAAATCAGAACGTGTAAGGATATGGATGGCAGGCGTGTGCATGAACGTCTTGGTCATCGTCGATGCCTTTCGATGTTGCCGATGTGATGTGAGGGGACAAAGGGGTGCCGTTGGGCGAGCGCTCTGATTTCGCTCGTCCACTATCGCGGCGGAAGGATCTGCGCTGGGCTGTTTGGCGCTCTCGCCTTAGGAGGGAGCCATTGTATGTTTGGCGCTTGGGGCGGGGTCGGGATGCCGAAGCTCTCCCAGAGGAATGTCGCAAGCCGGCGGCGGGCCTTCGAAAATGTGGCGCGTCGTCTTGCAAGGGAATTTTCGGCCGCTACGCGCCATCTCGAAAATCATGTCGGGCGTGATTGTCTCACCCTGCCGCCATGCCTCCACCCGAACGGTGTCATAGTCCAAAAGAACGACTGGCAGGACTTTGAAGTCAAGGCGTTGCGCAATGGTGAGCCTGTGGTGTCCGTCCATGACGAACCAATCGCCCCGATGGACGGTGATCGGTCGCGTCCACCGACCGGATTGCACGATCTCCTGTTCGAGTTCGACGACTCTGTCACCATCGATTTCTTCGGTTGGAATGAGCTTCCGGGGGTCGAGAAGCTGGTATTGAACAATGCTTGTCTTCATTCATGCCTCCCCGAATCACGACCCGCGAAAAACGCGGGCCAGACCGTCTATGAGCGAGAACTTACACCCTTTTAGGCTGCAGTCAACAAAAGATGATGAAAATAATCAAGATTAGAATAGAACTAAGAATGCCTCAAAAAAACAGCGTGTTAGAATCTGGCTAACAAAATCATAACAACCATAAATAGTGTATGCGGTTGTACGAAAATGAGCCATGTCGTGGTTGGTCGCAACATCCATATTGCATGGATATGCGGCCCCGTCGATGACTTCGGGGGCCGCATGTCGTCGTTGCGTTTCAATGCCGACAGGCGCGATGCCTGCGCGCGATCATCAATCAATATGTCGCGGCCGGCTTAGGCTTTTTGTCGGTCCATTCGGGTGGCGCACCGTACTTCGCTGCCACCGCGCCTAGCAATCCAGGCGCTCGGCCAAACGCGCCACATGCGGGGTATTTGGGCTTTCCGCCGAGCCAGGATTGCATCCGCTGCTTCGAAGGAAGAGAGAGGTTCAACCCCTTCGGCTCCTTGCCTATGATCAGCATGCGGGAAAAGTCATTTCCAAACGTCGAAGCGAGGCTGTAGGCGTCCCCGACTTCCGAAACACGGGGATTGTTCTGGATCGAATTTGCCCCGCGAGCCCACACCATCGCGGCGCGTTGGGCGCCGCCGCTATCGACTGCCTCCGCCTCGACGGCAAGTCCGCCGAGACCGACGGGCAGGCGCGGCACGCTGACGGGCAAGACAAAACCGGAACCCACCGATACCGCGGTTGCCACCCCTGCCATCGCCTTGTTCGTCGGAACGATATCGGTGACGACGGATCGAATCGTCATATCGGCCGGCTGGCCGGCTGAGACCATTTGATACTTGTCGCTAAGCGCGACGCAGAGTGCCCGGTCGAGTGCGTTTGTCACCAACGAACGATCTGCTTCCGATCTGATGCGGGATGCGGCGCTGAATGTGAAAGCAGTCGGCACGATTCTGACCGTCTTGACCGCGGCAAGACGCTGTCCTTCGACGTAGATACGCGACTTGGACAACTTTCCCTTGGGCGCGCCAAGATTGCCGTAGGAGGTGAGCGTTCCGCCCTCTTTCAAAGGCACTGAGGTACATCCGGCCAGCGCCAGAGTCAGGGGTAACGCGAGATGGAGAGGTTTCAGAGAAAAGGTCGGCGCGAGGCCGGGAAGTCGGAAAAATGATTTGATCGATGGATTGCTGCGCACGCTTTAGGGCCTCCGTCACGGGTGTTTCGGAGGCGACATTGAAAGGGCGGGATTGCCGCAACATTACAGAATATTTGCAGATCGTTTCAGCGACAACATTGCGCGAGGCGCAACCTGCTGCCCGGATTATCGTGGCAGGCTCTGTCAGAGCTGAAGAGCCACCCGTGTCCCGGTCGGGCTGCTTTTGATGCTGACTTCGCCCCCGTGATTTGCGGCGACTTGCTTCACCAGGCTCAGGCCGAGACCCGCACCCTTGCTCTTGGGGGTAACGCGATAGAATGGTTCAAAAACCAGCTCTTGATGCTCGGGCGGTATACCGGGCCCTTCGTCCGCCACGTTGATCTGCCCGTCGGCCGAGACCGAGACGGTGATMATTCCCGTGTTGCCGCCGTGGTCGATGGCGTTGCGAACCAGATTGCTAATTGCCCTCGGTAAAGCGGAAGGACTGCCTTTGCGCTCGAGACTTTCCACATCGCTCTGAAAAGAAATCTGGTATCCAGCCGCTATCGCCACGGGCGCGAGATCGGCGACGACCATTCGTGCGATTTCAACAAGATCGACCGTTTCGTTGAGATCGGCTGCCTGATCATTACGCTCGAAATCGAGAAGCTGCTCGGCCGTATCAGCCAAACGCGCCACGCTGTCCGACAACCGCTTACGTTCCAGACCCTCGGGCATCCCATCGATCCGCGTTTGCATGATGGCGATAGGCGTTCTGAGCTCATGCGCGGCATCGATCAGGAAGCGCTGACGTTTTCGGGATTCACTCTCAAGCCGCTCGAGCGTTCCGTTGAAGGCAACCACCAAGGGAGCGACTTCTTTGGGGATACCGTCTGCAGGAAGGCGTGCTCCATGCCGGCGCGGTTCGATTTCCGATGCTTTGCGGGCAACGTCGCTTACACCGGTCAAAGCGCGCCTGACGATACGGGGGACCGTAAAAAAGACGGCGGGCAGAGCGATGACCAACAGGGGAGCGTAAATGGGGTAGGTCTTCGTGAGCATCACCAAAAACGTCGAACTTCTGCTGGGGTTTCCGCCATACATCACTCTGGCCTCACCGAAGGCTGTCTCGACCACGTCGATGGACGCGATCTCGCTCGTGTCCGGAGAGCCTTGTATGTCGGCACGTTTGATCAGGCGGACATAGTTGGCCAAGTCCGCATAAGGTGCAGGAACTGTACCGTAAGAGGCTGTCTTTCCATCCAGTGTGGAAACCAGAAACCAGGGCCCTTCGTTCTCTGCCTCCAATGACCTGAGACGCGGCTTGTCGGCGATAGCAAGCTTGCCTCCCGAATCCTGCGTGAGAGCTTCTTCGACTGCGGCAATCAGCCTATCCTCCATCCACTCGTTCGGTGAAAGGATTGTCGCTCCGTAGGCGCAGAGCCCAACGATCACCACGCCAACCACGGCGACGATAACCAGACTGAGCTGCCAGCTCAGCTTCCACCAAAGTGACGGGTTCAAGCTTTTCGCTTCGCGCATTATTCTTCCCTCAGGAGATATCCGACGCCCCGGATGTTGTGGACCGCGACGCCGGCGCCCGCCTCCAGCAGCCGCTTGCGCAGCCTGGAAATATGAGCATCGAGCGCATTGGACTGGATTTCTTCTTCGTAATTGTAGACTGCAGCTTCGAGCGTCGATCGAAGGACGGTCTTGTCTTTCCGTTTGGCCAGCGCCACCAAAACCAGAAGTTCGCGTCTGGGGATGTCGAACGGGATGGACCCGACGGTAACGTTTAAATGTAAGGGATCGATCACCATGCGGCCCACGGCCATTTGAAGTTCCGCCAGAGTGGGCGGTCGTCTGAGGACAGCCCGCAAGCGCGCCATCAGTTCTTCGACAAGAAATGGTTTGCCCAGATAATCGTCAGCGCCAAGATCGAGACCCTCGACACGCTCCATTGGCTCATTGCGTGCCGTCAGCACGATGATCGGCGTGTCTGATCCCGTCCGCCTCAACTGCGGGATAAAGGCCAGCCCCTCGCCATCGGGCAGGCGGCGATCGAGGAGGATCGCATCGTAAACATTCTGACGTGTCAATTCGACCGCGTCGGCAAGGTGCATCGTATGGTCGGTGACGATGCCATGTTTGCTCAGCGCAACCGACAGCGCATCCGCCAGCTCCCGCTCATCTTCTATCAGTAGAATTCTCATCGTCTTCCCGCTTTGCCCACTCTCCTCGTTTGTGCTGCAAAGGTTGCAGCAGCATTGCGGAGCTTGAAAGGCGGTCGGGTAATACTGCCGCAATTGTCGAAGCCTAGACGTCGACATCAGCGAACAACACAATTGGAGAGCAGCAAGATGCTCTATCTCAGATCCATTCTCCCCATCCTGGCTCGGCATCTCCTGTCAGCCATCATATTGGGCACGCTTTTGGGCGGACCGCTCGTCATTCTACTTTTCAAATAGCGTCTCGGCGATTGGTCATTCCCATGTTCTTGGCGCTGACGCGGATCGCTGAACGGGCAGGATAGAGCGCAAATCCAGCGTCTTGTCCTCGACGAAGTCTGACGGGAAGGTGATTGTCTTTGTCGCCGCTGTGGGCCTATGGTGCCGCGTCCTTTGTCCCTTAGGAATTGCGCCATGGAATATCGTCGTCTTGGAAAATCTGGCCTGCAGGTCAGCGAGTTCTCTTTCGGATCATGGGTTACGTTCGGCCGGCAGGTCGAAGGCAGCGATGCCGTCAGTCTGATGGCGCGTGCCTATGACAGCGGCATCAATTTCTTTGACAATGCCGAGGGCTATGAGAGCGGGAAATCCGAAATCGTCATGGGCGAAGCCCTGAAAACCTTGGGCTGGAGCCGCGACAGCTTCATCGTTTCCAGCAAGGTGTTCTGGGGCGGTCAGAAGCCGACACAAAGAGGCCTTTCGCGCAAGCATGTCACCGACGCCGCCCACGCTGCGCTGAAGCGCCTGCAGATCGACTATCTCGATCTCTATTTCTGCCACCGGCCTGACATCGATACGCCGATCGAGGAAACGGTTCGTGCCATGCACGACCTCGTCGCCCAAGGCAAAATCCTCTATTGGGGCACGTCGGAATGGTCGGCCCAGCAATTGACGGAAGCCTATGCGGTGGCCCGCGACCTGCGCGTTACGCCTCCGACGATGGAACAGCCGCAATACAATATTTTCGAGCGCCAGAAAGTCGAAGGCGACTACCTGCCGCTTTATGACCTGATGGGCTTGGGCACCACGATTTGGTCACCGTTGGCATCGGGCATTCTGACCGGCAAGTACAACAAGGGCGTGCCCAACGACAGCCGCATGAACTTGCCCGGTTATGAATGGCTGAAGGAGAAATGGGCGAGCGAGACCGGCCGCGCCCGGCTTGTCCAAGTGGCGGAACTGGCAGATCTTGCGGAAGAGATCGGCATTTCGATCACCCATCTCGCGCTGCTCTGGTGCCTTTCTAACCGCAATGTGTCGACGGTAATCCTCGGCGCATCGCGCATGAGCCAGCTCGAGGACAATCTGGCCGCGCTGGCACACAAAGACAAGCTGACGCCGGAGGTGTTGGCTCGTATCGACGCCATCGTCGCAAACAAACCGGCTGCCCCGCAGAGATTCTAAGATCCCAGGGCAGCCGCGAAGTTTGCGATGCCCGGGACAACCATCATGACTCCTTCGAGATTTCGACTGAATGAAATCGAAACGACGCGTTCACGCCACATTCAGGCGAACATTATCATGTTTGAAAGCGTTCCTTAGCTGAGTCGAAGACTTGAATCGAATGGCGTGAGGCGTCGAAGGTGGTCATGATGAAAAAGACAATTCTCTCGGTTTTCCTTGCTGCGGCGTTTGCAAGCAGCGCATTTATCTCTGGCGGCGTCGCTCAAGCGCAGCAATATGATTGGCGGGGCGGGCCGCCGCCGCAACGTTATCACCATCGTCATCACCATGATGGAAATGTCATCGCTGGCGGCGTGGCTGCCGGGCTTATTGGCGGATTAATCGGCGGCGCCATCGCAAATGGCGGAGGCTACGAGCCTGCACCCCCGCCGCCGAGATGCTGGTATGAGAGCCGCGCGGTTCAAAACGAATATGACGACGATTATCACTACGAGCGCATGCGCGTCTGCAATTGAGAGCCTTCCTTTCGCCCCTAAGGGCATGAAGGCATAACAGTAGGCCTCTCGATTGCCGAGGCCTGCTATCGCGGCCCCAAATGCCTGTGTTATTCCATATTCCGCTTACATCAGAACGCCTCGCTTTCGGTGGTTTCACCAGAGAAAGCGAGGCGTTGCAGTATGAAGAGAGTGCCCCGTGTGCGTTCAAATGAACGCAGGGCCCTCTAGGCTGGGCGAGACGTGTTGGCGACAATGACGGGGGTCAGCAGGTCGCCCCAGTTGCCGTTGCCGCTGTGATGGCGGGCGGAACGAACCAGCTCGACAGAGACGCCCGCCTCGACCGCATCCATAACGACCTGATTGAGGCGATGCAGCTCGTTGGCCAGCATGCGGATAACAGCCTGTTGGTCTGCAGTCATGGTGGAAGACTGTTCTTCAGTGCGTTCGCTGATGCGTGCGATGGATGGCATTGTCGTTCTCCTCCGATTGATAGTTATTCCGCAGCCGGCTTGAATTGCGCGTGCTCGGTCGATTCATGCATGGCGGTAGTCGAAGACTGGCCGCCGGTGATCGCCAGCGAAACGGCGTMGAAATAGCCGGTGCCGACCTCGCGCTGGTGCTTGGTGGCGGTGTAGCCGTTGGCTTCCGCCGCAAACTCCGCCTGCTGCAGTTCCGAATAGGCGGCCATCTGGCGTGTCTTGTAACCGCGGGCAAGTTCGAACATGCCGTAGTTCAGTTGGTGGAAGCCCGCGAGCGTGATGAACTGGAACTTGTAGCCCATGGCTCCGAGTTCACGCTGGAACTTGGCAATCGTCGCGTCATCAAGGTTTTTCCTCCAGTTGAAGGACGGCGAACAATTATAGGCGAGCAGCTTGCCCGGATGCGCCCGGTGCACGCCCTCGGCGAATTTGCGTGCCTGTTCCAAATCCGGCTTCGATGTCTCGCACCAGATGAGGTCGCAATGCGGCGCATAGGCGACAGCACGGGCGATGCAGGGCTCGATGCCGTTCCTGACCTGATAGAAACCCTCGACGGTGCGGCCGGCATCGTAATCGACGAAGGGACGGTCGCGCTCGTCGATATCGGACGTCAGAAGCTTGGCTGCCTCGGCATCCGTGCGGGCGATGACCAGTGTCGGGACACCCATGACATCAGCCGCCAGGCGAGCGGCATCAAGATTGCGGATATGGGCGGCGGTGGGGATCAGAACCTTGCCGCCGAGATGACCGCATTTCTTTTCCGAGGCGAGCTGATCTTCGAAATGAACGCCGGCGGCGCCCGCTTCGATATAGGCCTTCATGATTTCAAAGGCGTTGAGCGGCCCGCCGAAACCGGCTTCGGCATCGGCGACGATCGGCGCGAACCAGGTGTCGACCGACAAGCCCTTGCCTTCGGCAATCTCGATCTGATCGGCGCGCTGCAGCGTGCGATTGATGCGCTTTGCAAGCTCCGGCCCGGCATTGGCCGGATAGAGCGACTGGTCGGGATACATGGCGGAGGCCGTATTGGCATCGGCCGCGACCTGCCAGCCGGAAAGATAGATCGCCTTCAAACCGGCACGAACCATCTGCATGGCCTGATTGCCGGAGAGCGCGCCTAGCGCGTTGACGAAATCCTCCTCGTGCACGAGCTGCCAAAGACGGTTCGCTCCCATTTCGGCCAGGCTGTGGCGAATGGAGACTGAACCGCGCAGGCGGCTGACATCATCAGTCGTATAGGGCCGCTCTATGCCGTCGAAGCGGCCAGCAGGTGCCGATGAAACGAGTTTGTAAAAATCAGTCATAACGATTTTCCTTCTCCCAAGCTTTCGTATCGCTGATGTGACTAAATTTACATTGCAGTGCGATATGGAGCCAGTGAAAACGATGAAAACGCCCCATCAAAAGGGTTAGGATGTATTGCGCTTGACAAAGTGATGCAGTAAATTTGTTAAGATTGTAAATCTTGCGATTACACAATTTTGTAAAAGGAATGACAGATGGCTGAGCGCAAGATCTTTGCCGGGCCGCGTATGCGGCGCATTCGCAACAGCTTGGGTTTGACGCAGACGGCCATGGCGCAGGCGCTGGAAATTTCGCCTTCCTATCTCAATCTGATCGAGCGCAACCAGCGGCCGCTAACCGTACAGCTCCTCTTGAAGCTGTCTTCGGTTTATCGGGTCGATCTCGACGAACTCCAGGGCGAGGCCGGCGGCAGCGCCGGGCAGTTGCGCGAGGTCTTTGCGGATCCGCTATTGGCGGGTGAGATCCCCGGAGAACAGGAGCTKATCGAGGTTGCCGAAGCGGCGCCGAATGCCGCGAACGGCATGATCAAGCTTTACCGCGCCTATCGCGAGCAAGCGGCGCGGCTGTCTGATCTCGCAGAGCTTCTCGCGCGGGAGGGCCATATTCCGGCGCTGGCCGGTCCGCGCCTGCCGCTCGACGAGGTGCATGATCGGCTGGAGCATCGTCCGAATTTCTTCGCCGGGATCGACGATGCGGCCGAGGCTTTTCATGCGAAGCTGACGCAGGGAGACGATTTGGCGGCGGCGCTGAAGGCTTGGCTTCGCAGCGAGCACGGCATTGCCGTGCGTACGCTGCCGGTCCACGCCATGCMGAACCTGCGCCGGCGCTACGATCGCCACTCCATGCGGCTCTTTCTGTCGGAGCGTCTGTCGCCCTTCGATCAACTGCAGGAGATTGCGACCGAAGTGTCGCTGCTGGCGCTGCGCCAGCAAATCCACGCCGAGCTCGAGCCGCTATCGCTATCAACGCCGGAAGCAAGCCGTATCGCTCGCTTCGAACTGGGGCGCTACGCCGCTCATGCCCTGATGATGCCCTATGGCGCCTTCCACAACGCGGCGCAGCGTTTGCACTATGATATCGACGGGCTGCGTGCGCGTTTCGGCACGTCCTATGAGCAGGTTGCCAGCCGCCTGACGACCTTGCAGCGGCCGGGTGCGGCCGGCATTCCCTTCTTCCTGATGGAGATCGACGGGGCAGGGCACCGGCTGCGGAAGGTGGGGGCTCAAGGCTTTCCGCAGGCGCGCTTCGGCGGCGGCTGTCCCAAGCTCAATGTCCATGCGGCCTTTGCACAACCGAGCCAGATTCTGGTCGAAGCGGCTGAAATGCCCGACGGCACTGGCTTTCTGACGATCTCTCGCACGATCGAAGGTCCGCAGGCCAATTTCGGCGAAAGGGTCCGCCGCACGGCACTTCTCATCGGCTGCGATCTCGGATTTCGGGAGGAGATTGTTTATGGCAAGGCTCTTTCGGCCGCTCCGATCGCAATCGGTGCGGCCTGTCGTCTCTGCGAGCGCCAGGGTTGCCTCGCAAGGGCCGAGCCGCCAGTGACGCGGCCTCTGGGGCTCGATGAAATGGCTGCGGGGCTCAGCGTCTTCGACTTTCAGTGATGTTGGCAAGCTTCGGCGTGGCGGCCTGTCCCGGGTTCAACGGAACAGGCCTGCGCATGGTTTCGTACGCGCTTGCTATTTGCGGAACGCCGCCTCGCCAACGTCCGACACCTCGACCCACTTCTTGTCGGGAGCTGCGTCCGCGACGTAGCTGTCGTGCCAGTTCCACCACTTGTAAGTCGGCGTCTGAGGATAGCCCTTGGGCGAATCCTCCCAGACCTCCTGGCGGCCCAGCGGCGTAATGTCGAGGTAGTTCCAGGTGCCTCCCATCTGCTCATCGCCGCGATTATTGATGAAGTAGGTGCGGAACACGCGGTCGCCGTCACGGTAGAATACGTTCGTGCCGTGCCACTCACCGACGCCAAAGTCGGCATCGAAGCTGTCCGTGACGGTAAACCACGGTATCTCCTCCCAGCCCATCCGCGCCTTCAGCCGCGCGATGTCAGCCTGAGGCGCACGCGAGACGAAGACGAGGGTGGTATCCCGCGCATTCAGGTGGGAGACATGGGCAACCTGGTCGGCCACCATGGAACAGCCCCGGCAGGCGTGGTCGGGCCAGCCGAACACTCCCGGCTCGAAAAAGGCGCGGTAGACGATCAATTGACGCCGGCCTTCGAACAGATCGAGCAGGCTTACTTTGCCCGAAGGCCCTTCGAACGCATAATCCGCCTTCACGGCCATCCATGGCATGCGCCGGCGCTCGGCGGCCAGGGCATCACGGGCGCGGGTCTGTTCCTTTTCCTTCAAGAGCAGTTGTTGGCGGGCCGCTTCCCATTCCTGTGACGACACGACCGAGGGTGTGTGCATTGAAGGCTGTCCACCATTCCGTCCGTTTTCGGCTGACGTAGTCATGGCTTCGAAATCTCCTGGGTTGGGCGAATTTCCGCGCCTGAGAGGCGTGATTTCATTCGCCGGTTAACGCTCCTTGTTCGTCGTGAGATAATCTGGCACCGGAGATCAAACAGTGTGAGTAACAAGTGTGGCAGTATTCCAATGGAGCTGCTGATCTCACCCCCAGCGCGGGCGTGAAGCACATCAAACCATTGAGGGCCAGGGCCACGAGGCGGCGCAATATTTCAGCGGTTGTTCATGTTCTTGACCAGGATCAAAGTGGAGCGCGAACATCGGGCTAAATTCGCATTGAACGGTCAATCCCAAACGCGAGGTGTGACTATGCGAGCCAAAACCGTTTTAAGCATCATAGGCATCAATCAAGACAATGAGGATCTGCGGTCGGCGATCGAACTTTGCCGTGCAGCAGGGGCACATCTTTCCGTGCTGGTGACGGCGCTGGCGATCGCGCCCGTCGGCGGATATGGCGAAATCTCTTCGTCCGCATGGGCCGAAGAACGCGAGCGCGAGTTGCAGAAGCTCGGCGAGCAGGTCGCAGCCGCAAGAACCGTGCTGCAAGCGAGCGGTATTTCGTATGATGTGGACAGCCTGTTCACGGAATACGGATGGGTCGAGAATGAAATCGGCGAGCGCGCTCGTTACGCCGATGTGACACTGGTCGGCGGCGACCTCCTGGCCCAGGATGACATGCGATGGCGCATGTTGAATGGCGCCCTGTTTTACTCGCCGGCGCCGATTCTCATTGTGCCGAAAGGGTGCGAGGCCTCGCTTCGGCCACGTCGGGTGCTTGTTGCCTGGGACTCCCGCAACGAAGCAAGTCACGCCGTCCGCGCCGCAATGGAGCAATTGACGGTGGCTGAAAACGTGCATGTCGCCATCGTTGATCCACACGCATCGATCCGTGCCAATGGCGAGGAGCCGGGCGCCGATATTGCCGCCTTTCTTGCGCGGCACGGCATCCATGTCTCAGTCGATGTCTTGGCGGGCGGTGGCAGGAGCGTCGCGGACATCCTGCGGCAACATGCCGTGGATATTGGCGCCGACTTGATTGTCATGGGTGCCTATGGGCATTCGCGCATGCGGGAGCGGATTTTCGGAGGAACGACGCGCTCCATGCTCGAGGCCGCACCCGTCCCATTGATGATGACGCGATGACGCGAAATCCGAGGGTGCCGTGCCTCGAAAAAGGCCGGGTCACACCTTGCCGGTGAACATATAGCCGACCCCGCGTATCGATTTGATCAGTTGCGGATGTTTGGGGTCGGTTTCGATCTTCTTGCGCAGTCGTGCGATCTGGGCATCGATCGTTCGGTCAAAAGCCTCCAGATTGCGACCGCGCGTCAGATCCATCAGCAATTCGCGGCCCAGGACGCGTCCGGCATGCCGGACGAAGACGACGAGCATATCGAATTCGCCCGTCGTCAGTTCGACCTCGCTGCCATCCATCGCCAAAAGCTGCCGCTTTCCGATCTCGAGCTGCCAGCCGTCGAAGCGAATGATCTCGTCGCGGCTGCTCTCCGGAGCTTTGGCGACGGGCTGCCGCCGGCGAAGGATCGACTTCAGGCGGGCATGTACCTCCCTGAGGTGGAAAGGTTTGGCGATATAGTCATCGGCTCCGACCTCGATGCCGACGATCCTGTCCACCACGTCGTCGCGGCCGGTGAGCATCATGATCGGAATGTCCGATTGCGCACGAATTTCGCGGGCGAGATCCAAACCGTCATCGCCCCCGGGCAGAACCAGATCCAGCAGAATGATATCGAAATTCTCCTGCCGCAGTCGCACCCGCATTTCCGCACCGCCCGATGCGGCGCTGACGGCATAGCCCTCATCTTCGAAATACCGGGTCAGCATCTGCCGGATTCTGGGATCGTCATCCACCACCAGAACATGTTCACGTCGCTGCTCGTCGGAGGCCATCGCAAAAGATTCCAGATTTAAATGCAGGCCGAGCCGCGCTGTGACAATCCGTTACAAATTCGCGCCATTTCTAACACGCGCAGCATTCGGATGTCACTTACGGACCGTCATTTATCCAACATAGACAACATTTGAGAGCGATTGTCATGTTGCAGGCGGGTCAGGCGATCCAGACGCTGAATCCGGCAAGACCTCTCTTTAGGAGGATGGAGCAATCATGAACGCGACCGGCACGCGAACAGGCGAAGCACTCCTTGCAGCCGCGGGATATGCCTTTCCGCATCATCAGGATTGTGACTTTCGCCTCGATCGAACAGGCAACAACGAATGGCAAATCATGGTTCTGTCGCCACGCGCCTGCGAATGGGTCCGTAAGGAATTGTGCACTCCTTTCGGCCAATGCTTAAGCAACGGCTTCAAAGTGGATATACTGAGCGCGGACCAATTTTTGAAACAAGCACATGCTCTGGGATTTCGAACCGAATTTGTCGGCGGAAGCGGCAGAGATCTCTTCTGAGGTGAAATATGTACAAGACGATCGTCTGCGCCGTAGGCCTTGGATCACGGGAAAGAGCAGAGCATCTGGTGCGCACAGCTCAGGCATTTCTCGAAGCCGACGGGACCTTGCATGTCGTTCATGTCGTGGAACGTTTTCCGTCCGTCGTTAGTCAAGGACCGGACGACTGGGCCGTCTCGGTGATCGACGAGGCCGAGAAAAAGCTGTCACAGCTCTGCAAGCAGCTACGGGTACCTGCGCTTGTCCATGTCCGCGCCGGTCGTGCCGCCGATACGATCCTGGCAATTGCCGCCGAAGTCAAAGCGGACTTGATCATTGTCGCCGCCCACAAGCCCGATGTCCTCGATCGCGTCTTCGGATCGACCGTCGACGACATTATGCATCATGCAAAGTGTTGCGTGCATATCGACCGGATTTCCGAAGCGAAACCGTGACGATTGAAAGTATCGAACGCCGATTCTTGGACCGGCTTAAAATCTGGTCTTGGAAAAGTTCGATGTAAGGATCATAGTGCCGATGCTGGATGATGGTTACGCCTGACAAGAAAGGCGGCGGCTTCTATTGCACGCTCCACTCCAGTCGCCGTCTCGCGCCACAAATGTAGGGCATGCGGATCGGCACTGTGATTACCAGTCTATCGTTCTTGATCTAGGAACGCCTACGCAAGACTGCCCATTAGAAGGCATGCTCCATCATTTTGTGCAGCTTGAAGGCCTTCGATGAGGACGCCAGTGAAAACGAATTCCACGGGAGGAAAACGATGCTGACAACAGATCGGGAATGCCGAAGAGGTGGAGAGCGATTTGCAATGCCGACTCTCGGTGAAATCGAGGGCAAACTCATTGTTTCGGAGGTCGTCGCCGCAAATTGCCTGCGACAACTCCTCGCCGGACCAGAGGCGGAACCGTTGTCCTCGATAAGGCGGGGGATCAAGCAATCGCTTCAAAAACGGTGCAAGAAATCAGGACTTTGCGGCGAAGACACCGATGCGGCGATGGAGTACGCTTTTCAGCTACTCGATGCAGCCGTAGAGGCGGTCGCAAACCAACCGAAACTGGATTCCAATGGGCGTGAGACCGTCCATCAGCCGGACCGCGTGGCGGCGCCACCGCAATAGCCGACACGGAAGCAACAACAAAACGGCGACGAAATTAGCGTAGAGCAGGCGTGCGGACGTATAAACAGACGTCCGCAGCAGTATAAATGCAGCCGCCACGGATATGGATATCCTGGCTCTCATAAGCTTTGTGCAAGCTTTTATTGCCACCATACCAAAATACGCCTCGCTTCATAAGTCTTAGGTTCCGGCGGGGAGGTTCGTTAAGCGTCCTGAAATAGATGTTGCATTAAAACACTTCCAAATTATGGGGGATATTTTGGATGTTTTCTGACAGTGAAGTTGGGATTTTCCTGTCATCTGAGAGGCTTAAGAGAGAAAAAGCTAGAGCAATACAGTCCCCGAAGTCGTTCCGAGGGGCTGTGCAGCTCGCTTTGATCGTCGCAGTTTGTTCAGCCGTCCCAATGAACATGGCAGCCGCACAATCAACCCCGGCTGAGCGGGGACATCAAAACGTTGTAAAGTCGTCGGATACGAAAAAGAAGATAATCAAGACCCAGAGCGCGTCGGCAAAAATCGCAAAGCCAGTTTATCTCGGCGGGGCGCCATATGTTTGTACGCCCAGCGGATTCGGACATACGTCAAGATGCTTCCTGAGATGAGCGGCTTGCCCATCTGAGCGCCGATCTGGCTGTTGCGACAAGGTCAGAGAAGCCATCCGTTCAGCTCCTAAGTGAGCCCAAATACAGATGGCTTCGTGATGCAGGATTGATGCCTTGCAGGAAGGCCCGATCTATTTCTTTTGCGACCACTTGATCCGCATGCGGTTGTATCCTGCCGTCGCGTAGTCTCCGGGCCGCACCTTGCTGTATTCATCGTCAGCGCTGGCCGGGCTTGTCTTGAATGCGTACCAATCCCCGTTCGGTTCGCGCTTCTGGAATATGGTATTGCCTCTCTTTCGATGACTGAAACACGTCACCGCCAAGGCATTTCCTGTCTTTGCGTACCATGTGGCCCTGAAGCAGAGTTTGCCCGGGTCCGTCACAAACCAACGACCAACGCCGTATGAACCCGTTCCCTCACCAGACCAGGCCTTGAAGTCGCGCCCTTTCGCCGCAAAGTAACCCGCGCCGTCTTTCCAGATCCAGGTACGATTATAATAGAGCTGAAACACATCCTCAGCGGTCAGCGGTACCGATTTGGCTGGCGGTTTTGACGCCTTATTTGGTGCCGTATTGGCGGCAAAGGCGCAGGTACTGGTCACACCCAAAACGCACAATAGTAACAGCGTTCGGAATACAGTCATTGGTTTCCTCCTGTCTGTCGATTGTCTGTCGGCGAATGAATTGCTGCAGCCCGGCTTTGCAAGAATTGGAATTCTGG
This sequence comes from Rhizobium sp. BR 317, assembly GCF_047445835.1. Taxonomy (NCBI): domain Bacteria; kingdom Pseudomonadati; phylum Pseudomonadota; class Alphaproteobacteria; order Hyphomicrobiales; family Rhizobiaceae; genus Rhizobium; species Rhizobium sp. BR 317. Next base: position 110,225 of record NZ_JARWLB010000014.1, read on the forward strand.
CCGTCTGTTGGTTGATTTGAGCAGCTTGCGGTTGATCTTGCAAGCTGCTGGTTCTTTTGCGGTAGCGTTTGATCCTTTCCCGCAACAGCGGGACACGATCCCACCCTGCATCCAGGCACGGACGGCAGAGGAGAGCGGTTCTCCAAATCACCGCCGTATTGCCGACGATTATCGTATTAGACGATAGGGACGAGCTGCCTTCCAAGATATTCGCAGAAGACGTTTTTCTTGAACGGGATATGCCTGTTCACGCATTATTTTCTTAACCCGCGGCGTTGAGCTTGGATTTGCGATCCCAGGCGGTAGCCTCAGCTTGTCGAGCTGGTTATTCTAATGTTGCTGATGATTCTCAAAAAGGCGTGCCGGAGTTGGTGTGAAATCTCCGGCGGCGAGAGGGCATGGTAGTTTCCCCGTCAGATTGAATAGATATATGTGCCATTCATCATTAACGATTTGGTTTTAAATCATTTGCTGATGAACACTTAGAGTGGTACAAAATAGCCTTCCGAAAGTTGTGAGGAAATGTTGCCTGACTCATCCCAGAAAGGGCAATCGCCGCAGGTTCCCGTCGAAAAACAGAATGACGGGCGAGCGACCACCCACCCCACTTTCCAGGTCGAGCGCCGGCGTTGGCCTCGGCATTCGGATGCTATTCAAGAAGCAAATCCGCCTCTGCCGCCGGCCCTCACGCCGCTGCGGTTTTCTACCCACGATTTGCCGCCAAGCGATCAATTTGTAGCCTGGCAGACGTATCTGGCGCCTCTGATCGATATCAGGTTGCCGGAAGGCGTGTCGGAGGAAGCTGGCTTTCCTGCCGATCATACCGCCTGGAATCTTGGCGGCATGCTTGTCGTCCAGCAATCGGTGCCCGCACATTCTTATTCGCGCACCGCGACAAAGCTGCGGTCAAATTCGATCGACCATTGGCATGTCGTGCTGTTGCGCACCGGCCAGAGCTGGACAGAGGTTGATGGAAACGTGTCAAAGGGAGAGCCCGGACGCGTGGAACTGAGGTCCCTCGGTCATCCGTTCAGGGGAAGGGCTACCGACTCGCGAAGCCTCTCCGTCTATCTGCCGCGGGAGCTGTTTTTGGACATGCCCGCGTTCAACGAGATCAAAAGCAATACGGTATTCTCCGACACCTACGCGAAGTTGCTGATTGATTTTCTCGACAGTGTCGAGGCGAAGCTGTCCAGCATGAGTGCGCCAGACCTTCCCCGCGTCGTCCAAACGATGCACGATATGCTGGTGACATGCATTTCTTCATCGGCTGAATATTCCGGTCCCGAAAAACATCAGAGCAATTTAGCCCTGATGGAGCGCGTCCGCCGTTTCGTTCAGCGCAATTTGAGTTCGCAAGATCTCACGCCGGATGCGCTATGCCGGGAGCTCGGCATTTCGCGTACTCGACTCTACCAATTGTTCGAGTCGAGCGGTGGCGTTCTTCACTATATTCAAAAACGCCGTCTTTTTTCGGCGCACGTTGCACTCAGCAATACCATCAATCGGCAGCAGATAGTGGAGATTGCCGCCGAGGCCGGGTTTGCCTCTGCGGCCCACTTCAGTCGGGCGTTCAGCAAGGAGTTTGGTTATACTCCTCGCGAGGCTCGAAATATTGCCGCTCCGCCCTTCCTCGCACGCGCGGTTTTGCCCGTGGACGCCAAGGATGGTGCAAACCCATTCGGCGACTGGTTGAGTTCCCTCGGACATTAATAGAAGCGCGGTTGTAGTCGCAATCCGGCTGGGCGTATGCCTCAAGCCGCGCCGACGGCGTGGGTAGCCGCGCGCATCTATCTTCGATCTGACCAGATCCCCCCAACAAGCCACTGTGATCCGGTGTCTGGCCCGAAAATCGCGCCGGGTTGTATGAGCATTTGCAAATATGGACGCTGCGGCAAATTTCAGGATGCGCAGCTAACGACAGTTCATGGTGCGATAAGTATAAAACAAGCAATACCAACGCTGCCTTACAACACTTTATCATGAAGCAAAAACGTTAAAAATGTTTTTACTTCTCGATAAGAATAGGTAGATTTTGAGGTCAGTACGATGAAAGTAATGCGTCCAACTACCGATCGCTCTGATATTAATACTCTCCTTGGTGATATCCGAATTCTCCATTCAAAACAGCAACCTCGGCACATACTAGTTGCCGGCGGCGCGGGTTTTCTTGGCTCTCATCTCTGTGAGCGGCTCCTTAAATTGGGCCACAGCATCGTTTGTGTCGACAATTTTTCAACCGGACTTGAACGCAATATCCATCATCTGCGCAGCTACAACCGGTTCAGCGTCATCAGGCACGACGTCATCGATCCGATCGACATCGAAGTCGATGAAATCTACAACCTTGCTTGCCCGGCATCACCGCCTCACTACCAGGCCGATCCGATACACACGATGAAGACATCCGTCTTCGGTGCGCTCAATTTGCTGGAATTGGCTGCCCGTACCGGTGCCCGCATTTTCCAGGCGTCCACCTCCGAAGTATACGGCGATCCGCTCGTGCACCCGCAGGTCGAGAACTATTGGGGCAATGTAAATTCGTTTGGCCCCCGATCCTGCTACGACGAAGGCAAGCGCAGCGCCGAAACGTTGTTCTACGATTTTCATCAAACATACGACGTCGAGATCAAGATTGCGCGAATCTTCAATACTTATGGCCCCCATATGCGTCCCGATGACGGCCGTGTCGTATCGAACTTCATCGTACAAGCGCTGAAGGGCCAGGACATCACCATCTATGGCGATGGCTCGCAGACGCGTTCGTTCTGCTTCGTCGATGATCTCATCGAGGGCTTCCAGCAGTTGATGGCGACCGACCCATCCTTCACTGGGCCTGTCAACCTTGGCAATCCAGGTGAATTCACCATTCTGGAACTCGCCGAACAGGTGATCAAGCTGACCGGCTCCAGCTCGAAGACCATTTGCAAGCCATTGCCGAAAGACGATCCACGCCAGCGTCGCCCGGATATATCCCTTGCCCGGGAAAAACTCGGATGGCAGCCGCTGGTGCCGCTGTCGACCGGCCTGGAAAAGACGATCTGCTATTTCGACCGTCTTCTCACCGAAGAAGCACATGAATGGGTGGGGACCGCGTGATGTCGCAGAAAAAAATTCTGGTAGCCGGTGGCGCCGGATATATCGGCAGCCACACGGCCAAGCTGCTCCGTTCCAAAGATATCGAGCCGATCGTCTTCGACAATCTGGTTACGGGGCATCGCTCTTCGGTGCGTTGGGGACCATTCGTGCATGGCGATATCCTCGACACCAGCGCCCTGACGCATGCCCTCTTGCAGTACAAACCGGATGCGGTCGTGCATTTTGCCGCATCCGCCTATGTCGGAGAGTCCGTAGAGGACCCCGCCAAATACTATCACAACAATGTCAGCGGCACCTTGTCCCTCTTGGACGCCTGCCGTCACGCTGAAATCGACAAGATCATTTTCTCGTCGAGCTGCGCAACCTATGGCACGCCGGCGTCTCTCCCCATCACCGAGACGACGCCGCAGGCGCCGATCAATCCATATGGCAGGACGAAGCTCATCGTCGAGCAGATCCTGAAGGACTACGCGGCAGCCTATCAACTGAAATATGTTGCGCTGCGATACTTCAATGCCTGCGGCGCCGATCCCGACGGAGAACTCGGCGAATGGCATGAGCCGGAGACACATCTCATTCCGAGAGCATTGCTCGCGGCCGCTGGAACAATCCCGCATCTTGCCATCTTCGGCGACGACTACGACACGGAAGATGGAACCTGCGTTCGCGACTATATCCATGTGACGGATTTGGCGCGTGCCCATGTTCTGGCGCTCGAACACCTCATCAATGGCGGTCGCAATCTTTCCGTCAATCTCGGGACCGGCCACGGCGCGTCGATCAACGAGATCGTCAGGGCCATCGGCCGTATCACCAAACGCGAAGTTCCGGTCGAGATGCATGCAAGACGAGCCGGCGATCCGCCGGCTCTCTATACCGACCCGACCTTCGCGCGCGAGGCGCTCGGCTTCTCGCCCGAATATTCCGACATCGGCACGATCATCAAAACTGCGGCTCCCTTTTTTGGCCTGGAGTCGCGGACATGACAAACACKACCAACACGTCCAAGGAAACGACCAAACCGCACCTGGTCCCGGTTCTTCAAGGCCGCGATCGGCTGGAATATCTCGCCGGTGCTGCAATCTGGCTGGCACTGCTCGTCTATTTCTGGGCCTGGTGGCTGCAGCCGGCGCATTATATCGGCTTTTGGCGCTTTGCTCTGGTAACGGGCATACTGGCCTGGGTGACCCTTCTGCCGGCCTATTTCATCGCAATATTCTATCGCGCCAAGAAGCCCGCCGGACCGCTGCAATTGCCGGCCGGCAGCCGCGTCGCCATGGTCGTAACCAAAGCGCCGTCCGAGCCTTTCTCCGTCGTGGCAACGACCTTGCAGGCCATGCTCGATCAAGCGTTTCCGCACGACACATGGCTCGCCGATGAAGACCCGACTCCTGACACGTTGAACTGGTGCCGCCAGCATGGCGTCTTCGTTTCGACCCGAAAGAATAGGGCGGACTATCACCGGACGACCTGGCCGCGCCGTACGCGCTGCAAGGAGGGCAATCTCGCCTTCTTCTACGATCATCACGGCTATGAACGTTATGATTTCGTCGTGCAGCTCGATGCCGATCATGTTCCGGAACCCGGTTATCTCGTCGAAATGCTGCGTCCGTTTGGCGACCCCAAGGTCGGTTATGTCTCGGCACCGAGCATTTGCGATCGCAACGCATCGGAAAGCTGGGCTGCACGCGGGCGGCTTTATGCCGAGGCCAGCATGCACGGTTCGCTCCAGGCCGGCTATAATGACGGGCTCGCTCCTCTTTGCATCGGATCGCACTATGCCGTGCGCACCGTCGCCCTCAAGGAAATTGGCGGGCTCGGACCGGAGCTTGCGGAAGATCATTCGACGACGTTGATGATGAACGCCTATGGCTGGCGTGGCGTGCATGCGCTTGATGCCATCGCGCATGGCGACGGCCCGCGCACCTTCGCCGATCTCGTCACCCAGGAATTTCAGTGGTCACGCAGCCTTGTCATGCTGCTGCTGCGGTATTCGCCGATCTATGTTCCGCGCCTGCCGCTGAGATTGAAGTGCCAGTTTGTGTTTTCTCAGTTGTGGTATCCGCTCTTCGCGCTGTTCATGTGCCTGATGTTCGTGATGCCAATTCTGGCGCTTGCCTTCCATCAGAACTTCGTTGCAGTCACCTATCCCGAATTTTTCGCTCACTGCGCGCCGCTCTCCATCGTGTTGATGCTGTTGGCCTATCGGTGGCGCGCCAGCGGCTCATTCCGGCCGTTCGATGCCAAGATCTTGAGCTGGGAGGGAGTATTTTTCCTCTTCGCCCGCTGGCCCTGGGCGGTCGCTGGAACGGTCGCTGCTGTCAGGGACTGGATGACCGACTCCTATGTCGATTTTCGCATCACGCCCAAAGGTGCGTCTGAAGTGGATCCGTTGCCTTGGCGAGTTCTATTGCCCTACGGGTTTCTGTCCGTTGCTTCCGTTCTGCCGGTTCTGCTTGTCGATAGGGCTGGTGACACGCGGGGTTTCTATATCTTCGCGATTATCAACTCCGTGCTCTACACACTTCTGCTGCTGATCATCGTCACCCAGCACGCTCGGGAGAATGTCGTCAGAATTCGAGCAAGACTGTATCGGCCGGCAATGGCTGCGGGCCTTCTTTGCCTCATCGCGGCCCCTGGCTTTGCCACCATCGAACGCGGATCGGAAGGGCTGGCGTCCCTGACGTGGGGCACCGGGCGCTTCCGGCTCTATGAAACGCGATATGCGGTGGCCGGTGCCGGCTGCGGGCGGCAGGACCTTCAAAAGCTGACGTTCAAGCCACACTGGTTGGCCGACACGTCGAAAATCGACCTTTCGCAAGATGAAACATCAGATCCGAGCTAGTCGATCAGACTAGTGGGCAGACGTTGCCGGTGTGTTGTTGACAGGAGGAAAAACCAATGAGCAACAGGAAAACCAAAGCAGCAGTAATCGCCTTATTCGTAACCTTGGCGACGACGGGAACAATCTTGGCGGCGAGCATACCCCGCGGCATCCCGGTCGGCGGAGCGGCTCATCCCGAACCGATCACCGACAAGCGGCCGCTGATCGGTCCTGACTCGGTTACCTTCGGCGCATATGATCCGCATGGTGACTTCAAGGACGACCCGAATTCGAAGATCGAACATATTTTCCTTCCTTGGGAAGATGTCGACCTGGGAACTTTGTCGCTCGCCGATGATTACGCCCAGAAGCGAGGTCGGAAGCTTTTGATTACGGTGGAACCGTGGTCTTGGGCGTCGGATTGGCGATCGACATCCGAAGCGCTGCTCCAAGGCATTCTGGCCGGCAAGTATGATAGCAACATGGCTGCCGTCTGCTCGACTGCAGCCTCGCTAAAGAGCGAAGTGACCATTCGCTGGGCGCAGGAGATGGACGAAACCKACAACCAATTCACCTGGTCGCACTGGAAACCCAGCAGCTATGTCGCCGCTTATCGGCGGATGGTGAATGTTTGCCGCCAGCACGACAAGTCGGCGGAATTCATGTGGTCGCCCAAAGGCGAACCCGGCCTTGCCGCCTTCTATCCCGGCGACGATGTTGTCGACGTCATCGGCCTTTCGGTGTTCGGCTTGCAGCAGTTTGACCGGGATCATTTCGGCGTAGACCGGACGTTTGCCCAATTGCTGACGCCCAAATACAAGCTGGTCCAGGCCTTCAACAAGCCTGTCGCGGTCGCTGAACTCGGCTATGAAGGCGATTCCACCTATGTCGCCAACTGGGCCGCGAACGCTGCCAAGCGATATGCGGAATTTCCGAAGCTAACGGCCGTTGTCTACTTCAGTGACAAGGAACTCTATCCTTGGCCGAAGCCCTATGGACTTCCCAATTGGCGGGTGGTCAAAGAAGCGAGCTTCTGATCGTGAAGTTTTTCGACTTAAGCGCGCAGGATGATCTTTTACGCGAGGCTCCGATCTATCATAATATATAGGTGTCGGGGCCTCCACTTTTGGTCATCTTGGTTATCGATCAAAATTTTCGTAGAAGGCAGGTGTGATCGTTTTGACGTCGAAATACCTGCTTGTAGTAACGGAAGCTGACCGTGATGAAAATCGAGCAACTGTCTAATTACGACGACAATTCGATCATTGCAGCGGACCTCGTAATCGTAGGGGCTGGCCCCGCCGGGCTGACGATCGCAGCCCAATGTGCGAAAGCAGGCAGAAAAGTACTCATCGTCGAAAGCGGACTTGAACTTGAAAATCCGGCACATTCGGCGCTGAACGAGGTCGAGAGCGTCGGCCAGCCTCAGTCGGAGGCGCAGTCCCGCAAACGGATCGAATTTCACAGCCCGCAAGCCAGGTTCTGGTCCCAGGAAGCCCAGCCCTTCGGCGTTCGCTGTCGCGCGCTTGGCGGATCGACCCATGCCTGGGCCGGGAAGTCTGCACCTTTTGATGGCATTGACTTCAAGGTTCGCTCCTGGGTTCCCAATTCCGGGTGGCCGGTCGATCGCGAACAAATGGATTCTTATATTCTACGCGCAATGGATGTGCTGAATCTCAGCCCCAAAGAGCCGCCGGGCCGTTTCGACAAGGAGGGGCTTCATTCCTTCTATTGGCAGTTTGCCCGCTCGCGCGTGGATCGGCTCGACGTCATGCGCTTCGGCAGCGAATTCATGGCGCAACGCCCGGACAACGTTGACGTTCTTCTGAATGCGACCGTGACGCGTGTCGGCCTGAGCCCGGACGGATCGCGTTTCTCATACCTCGATGTCGCAAGCATTGAAGGCAAGCGCGCGCGCATCCGGGCCACACAATGCGTGCTGGCCGCAAGCGGGATTGAAAACGCCAGGTTGCTGCTGGCGTCCAACGACGTGCATTCAAATGGAATTGGCAATCACCACGATGTCGTCGGGCGATATCTCATGGATCATCCCGGAGCGCGCGTCGGTGCCATCCCGCCCGACCAGATAGCCGTGCTCACCAAGCTCTTCGGCTTCTTCGGTGTTCATCACAATGGCCGGGCGCACATGTTCATGCATGGCTTGGCGCTGACGCCGGAGATACAGGAGCGCGAGAAGCTGCTGAACGCCGCTGTCTATTTCTCCACGGAGCGCGCACCCGACGACCCATGGGATGCTTTGAAGCGGCTGGCCCGCCGACATAGTACAAAAGTCGGACGCGATCTGCTTACGGTTGCGGCGGGCTCCGGACTTATCGTCAAGGGACTCGGAATGAAGGTCCTTTCTKACGGCCGAACGCCGAAGGCCCTCAAGGATATCGTCATCAACACCGCAATCAGGATGTCCCCGAACTTGGTCGCCAATGAATTCCAGGATCATGGCGTGCCGCATAAGCTGGTCGGCCTGAGGATCGAGGCGATCTCCGAACAAATTCCAAATCCGGACAGCAGGATCAGTCTCAGCTCCCGCAAGGACCGGTTTGGTGTGCCGTTGGCGAAAGTCGCCTGGCAGATCAACGATGTTGAACGTCAGACGCTGCTCAGAACCGCTGAGCTTTCACGCACAGCCCTGGTGGGCGCGGGCTTGCCTGCTCCTAGACTTGAGGATTGGGCGCTGGAACGGCGGCCAGAGGACATCGTCATCATCGACATGGCCCATACCCTTGGCACGACCCGAATGTCGGCCGACGCGAAGACGGGCGTCGTCGACCAGAATTGCAGGGTTCACGGCTTGCCTAATCTCTATGTCGCCGGCGGATCGGTGTTCCCGACCAGCGGCCACGCAAATCCGACATTAATGATCCTGGCCTTTGCGATAAGGCTGGCCGATCATCTGAATTCGAACGTCGCAGGGTTTGAAGCTTCGGCGTCGGGTTGGGATAGAACGCTCGAAACGCATTAGAGCGATTAAGCGCTCCGTCGCTCTACCTCATTGTTTTTACCCAATTTCCGGACGGAAAACGGCTCACGCACGTTTCCTGGAATTGCTCTAATCAGCCGCCTTCGGCTGTCTCTGCGCGTCGATATAGGCATCGATCCTGTCCGGATCGAACAAGCCGCCGTCGAAGAAGCCATCGGGGCCGAGGGTCAGGCTGGCGTCGGTGGAACCAACCGGCGTTTCCACCCGAAGAGCACCTTCGACCTTGGCGCTGGCGCCGGGCAGGGGCACGCCAAGCGCCTGCAACGCCGATCGGTATATGTCCGGCCTGTAGGTATTGCGGGCAATGGTCTCGTTGTGTTCGTCGTGGGCGACCTGTCCCCAGCGCACCATTTGCGTATAGAACCACAGCGCATGGCTTTTCCACGGGAAGGTTGCCGCCTTGGCGCGGGGAACGAAGAAATCCCTGACGCTCGTGATATGACCGCCTCCGACCTGCAGATCGCCGGAAAGGGCTGGCAACAGCCAATCGACGGGCCGGCCGATGTAGGCGGGCTTGGCAAGGACCGATGCCAAGGTTTCCCTATTTTGCGGGTCGGAGCACCAGACGGCAGAGCGGTACAAGGCCCTGAGAAGAGCGGCCAGCGCGTCGGGGTAATCGTCCGCCCAGCCGGCATTGGCGCCGAGCACTTTTTCCGGGCTGGACTTCCAGATGGCCGCCTTGACCGTTGCCATGTGACCGTTGCCACTGACGACGCCAGCCGTATTCCACGGCTCGCCGACGCAATATCCGTCGATCTGGCCGGCTCCGAGCGCATCCGGCATTTCCGGCGGCGGCAGGATGATGATTTCCATCTCGCGATCGGGATCTATGCCGCTGGCCGCAAGCCAATAGCGCAGTTCGTAGTTGTGCCCGGAATGGGGGTGGACGACGGCGAAACGCAGCGGGCGTTCCGTGCGGCCGAGAACGACCTGATGCAGGGCTTTGCCGTTGCTGCCGGCATCGAGATCATCCGTTGCGCCGGCAGCGGCCATTTCTGCCCAAAGCGCTGACGATACCGTCACCGCGTTGCCGCCGAGGCCGAGCGCCATCGGCACGATCATCCACGGCGCAAGCGGCGTCAGCCCGAGATTGCAGGCAATCGGCATCGGGGCGAGCATGTGCGCCACATTGTAGCGGCTGACCGCCAGCCGGTCGCGAATATTGGCCCAGGAGACCTCCCGCACGAGCTGGAGGTCGATCGCCTCGGCCTCGGCGAAACCCTTTTCCTTGGCGATGACGAGCAGGGCGCTGTCGAGAAGGGGCAGGAACCCGGCGATGATCTCGTGTTTCTGCGTCATGCATTTTCTCCTGGATCGAGCAGGCCGATCGCGGTTACCAGACTTTGCGCAATGTCTATGATCTTGCGGTTCTGGTTCATGGCCGTCCTGCGCATCAGCGCATAGGCCTCGTCTTCCGAAATGCCCCGCGATTTCATCAGCAGGCCTTTGGCGCGGTCGATCACCTTGCGGTTCTCAAGTTCGCCCCGGGTCTCTTCCAGCTCGCGATTGAGGCGTGCGAACGCGTTAAAGCGGCTGATGGCCATCTTCAGGATCGGCCGCACTCGCTCCTGCTTCAGCCCGTCGACGATATAGGCGGAAACGCCGGCATCGACGGCCGCTTCGATCGAGGCTTCGTCAGACCTGTCGACGAACATGGCKATCGGCCGTTTTACGGCGCGCGAGAGCTGAAACATGTTTTCGAGCATGTCGCGATTGGGATTTTCCAGATCGATGACAATCACATCCGGATTGATCTCGCTGATCCTGCGGGCGATGCCATTGATGTCATGGACGACCGTGACGTTCTCATACCCGGCCTCACGCAACCCGGCCTCGATGATCGAGGCGCGAATGCGGTTCTCGTCTATGACCAATACGGCAAGGGTATGGGATTTCATCGTCGCATATCGCCTCCGGCCCAAGCTCACAGGTTGAAGCGTCATTCAACTGCTAGAGCCGCCGGTGCTTCCTTACGATCGGTTCGCCGCAATCGCAACGGCAAAGGGGGCCGATAAGGTCCAATGCCGGGGAATTTGTACGTCAATGTATTAAAGTGAAGAACGAGGATTGCATCCGGCAATCCTCGTTCCTTTGGCATATATTACCACTTCTTGCTGAGCTTGAAGGTGATAGTCCGCGCATCGCCGTAGCCGCAGACATTTTCTCCGGCGCAACCCGAGACGTATTCCTTGTCGAATAGGTTGGCGACGTTGAGCGAGGCGCCCCAGCCCTTCTTCTCGTAGCGGATTGCCGCATCGAAGAGTGTTGCCGACGGCACGCGCAGCGTATTTGCCTCGTCCGCCCAGGATTTGCCCTGATAACGGACACCCGCTCCGACGCTCAGGCCCTCGAACGCGTCGCTGGTGAAGGAATAGTCCAGCCACAGCGATGCGGTGGAATTCGGCACGAGATAGGGCGAGTTGCCGACGACGGTGGGATCGATATCCTTTGTTATTTCCAAGTCTGTGTAGGAATAGGAGCCGAGCAGCTTCCAATTGTCGTCGAGATTGACCTTGCCTTCGAATTCGACACCGCGCGAGCGCACTTCGCCGATCTGCCGCTGCAGGAACGTGACGGGATCGGTCAGCGCCATATTCTTGCGGTCGATCTGGAAGATCGATGCCGTGAACAGGCCGTCGATGAAATCCGGCTCGTATTTGACGCCGGCTTCATACTGCGCGCCTTCTTCCGGAACAAGGCCGCCGCCGGTGACGCTGGTGCCGACCTTCGGATTGAAGAAGGTGCCGGCGCTTATATAGGGCGTGATGCCGTTGGCGAATTCGTAGGCGAGACCGGCACGGCCGCTCGCCGCCTGGTCGGTGGAACGATAGGTGGTGCCGACGGTGGCGTCGGAGTTGGTATCGACAAAGTCGTAGCGACCATTGAGGGTAACAAGCCAGCCGCCGCCGAAGCGCATCTGGTCCTGGGTATAGATGCCGATCTGCTGCTGCGTCAGCACCTGATCGAGATAGACGAAATTTGCGCCTTGCGGCGTGCCATAGACCGGGTTGGTGGCGCTGATCGGATTGGAGCCGCAGCAGGCCTGGATTTGGTCCAGCCGATAGATCGAATAGTCCGAGCCGATCATGAAGTTATGGCTGACCGCGCCGGTATCGAATTCGTTCTGCGCGCGCGTATCGACCGAGAAGGTATCGACCTTCGATCGCTCATAGAAACCGATACGGTTGAGCATATAGCTCGGATCGTCATAGGAGGCATCGAGCGGATTGCCGTCAACATAACCGTTCAGATACGGGCCTTCCTCGCGCTTGTAGAGATGGCCATAGCGGGCATTCTGCGACACGGTCCAGCCGCCGTCGAATTCGTGCGAGAACTCGTAGCCAAGCATCTGCTGGGCGTATTTCAGGTTGTCGATATCCGGTTCGCCATAAAAAGCCTTGCGATCGATCTTGCCGAAGGGAGCGTTGACCACCGTTCCGACATAGGGAAAGAAGCCGTTGCCGCTATGAACCTCATCGAGGCCGCTGACCATGCCGTAGACGGTGAGCTTGGTGGATTCATCAGGCGAAATGGTGAGCTGCGGCATGATGAAGCCGCGCTTGTCGTGGGTATAGTCGCTATAGGTATCGCCGCCCGCGATCTTGCCGGTCAGCCGGTAGCGATAGACGCCGTCGGCCGAAAGCTTGTCGGAAAAGTCGAAGCCCAGGAAGGCGTTGCCGATATTGTTGATGCCGATCTCGGTATGATAGTAGGGATCGTCGGTCGGCTCCTTGCGCACCATGTTGACGATGCCGCCCGGATTGGCGCCGCCATAGAGCACCGAGGCTGGACCCTTTAGCACCTCGACGCGTTCGAGCATGAAGGGATCGATCTGGAAGCCGCCGAACCCATAGCTGTAGAGCGTCAGCCCGTTCAGGAAGACGCCGGTCTGCGTCGCATCGAAGCCGCGGATATAGAACCAGTCGGTATCGCCGTCATTGCCAAAGGGCTGCGTGGTGACACCAGGCGTATAGCGCAGCGCCTCATCGACCTTGTTGGTGATGCCGCGATCATTCATTTCCTGCCGGCCGACAACGGAGACCGCTTGCGGTACCTCGGTGATCGGCATATCGGCCTTGGAGCCGGTCGTCGTCTTTTTGGCGACATAGCCTTTGACCGGGGCGGTGCCGCTCGCTTCGGTGTTGTCCTGCCCGGATTGGACGACGAGTGGTTTCAGCTCTGTCGGGCTCTCCCGCGCCGCAGCCTGCGAGCCCAGCATTAGTGCCGCGATGGCAACGCCCATTGCCAATGCCCGTTTCATCGATACGTCTTCAGTCATTCCCTGCATTTCCGTCGCCAGCTCCAACTTCGCAACATCCGGCCGAAGCCAGGTGGTCTTCCTTCACAATAAGATGAGCAATTAACTCATATTAATCGTGGCGGCTTGTCTCGAATGCGGGAAATTGAACGTTCTTGGGCAATTCTCCACAATGCCGGCAATTGCCCGCAGGATGTGGCTTTTAGGCAATCCGGCTGCGTTTCCAGTTTGCCGGAGTAGTGCCGACATTCTTGCGGAAGACGCGGGTGAAATGCGCCTGATCGGCAAAGCCGGTCTCGACGGCGATGTTGGTGAGCGGCGTATCGCCGTTCAGCAGCAACTGCTTGGCCCGCTCAAGCCGCGCCTTGGTCTGCCATTGGTGCGGCGGCAGGCCGGTCGACGCCTTGAAGGCGTGGCTGAAATGCGATTGTGACAGGCCGGTCAGCGACGCCAGCTCTTCCAAGCGGATGTTTCGGAGGCAGTTTTCCTCGATGTAATCGACCGCCCGGCGCAATTGCCAGGTGGCGAGCTCGCTTCGCTTGCGCGGCTGGGATCTTCGAAGCTGCAGCACATCGATCAGCAGCGAAAGCGTCAGGCCATCGCCATAGAGATCGTGCAGAGGCTCCGGATTCTCGCATTCGGCAGCGATCAACTCTGCGAACGCCATGAGCCGAGGGTCGGAGAAATGCAGGCGCGGGCTGTCGAGGCCGGACGGATCGATATCCCCCATCAGCCGCTGGCTGATGACCTCGGCGTCGAAGTGAATATCGAGATGGCGGACGAAATCGATATCGGCGAGATCGGCCCAAAGCTCCATCCCCGCCGGAATGTAGGAAATCCTTTCACGCTCAAACTCTTGCTGCCGGTTTTGGACGCGTGGCGAGAGCCTGACGCTGCTGGTGCCGGAGCCGCGCTGATCGAGCAGAATGAAAAGCCTCGGATCGTCGGCGATGTAGTAGCCGCCCGCGCGGGCCGCACAATTGACGTTCCAGACGTCGGCAACGATACCGTTCCATCGGCGTCGACGAACGCCGCCAATGACGGAGAAGCCGCCGATCTTGTTTTGCATCCTTGGCTGAAACGTCATCTGAGCTGCCAGTTCCACCTTGCATTAAAATCCTTCGTGACAAACTCAAGTTATTATATCAGCGAAATTCCCATGGCAATGCGCGCCGATTGCTGAAGGCCGGCAGGGAGGACGACACTCGCTACCAGAAAACACCCCAATTTTGAGCCTTTGGGCGATCGGACTTTGTCTCGTGTTCGTAATGGCTTGCCGATAGTTTTGCGGTAGCAACGTGAGTCTCACGCCTGCCGCTGACAAAACAGCACACAACCGACGCTGACCAGGACCTCTCCATGAAAAAAACGCTTCTCATCGCCGCGGCATTCGCAGCTTTCCCGCTTCTTGCTCACGCCGAAACCATACAGTTCCCAAGCGAGGAACCGATCGCCGAAGTTTCGATTCCACATACCTGGGGCCCTAAGGAAACGGAAACCGGCGTTGACGCAACGTCACCGGACTCCGCGATCTATTTCTCGATCGATATCGCCAGCGACAAGACGATTGATAAGACCCTCGACGACGTCATTGATTTCCTGTCGAAAAACGGCGTCGAGATCGACGCCAAGTCCAAGCATGAATTTCCGGATTCCGTGCTCAACGGCATGAAGATGGCGCATCTTGAATGGGATGGCAAAGACAAGGACGGCCCGGTCGATGTCGAACTCGGCCTGCTCGCGCCGTCCGAGCACAAGCTTCTGGTCGTCACCTACTGGGGATCGAAGGAAACTCAGGACAAGCATGACGAAGCGGTGCAGGGCATCATGCATTCGCTGAAGCCGCTCAACGACTGAATCGTCGTAGGCAAATGATGGCAAAGGCAGCGGCATATGCCGTTGCCTTTGTTTTTTCGCGGTCATGTGGGTTCGCCCTTCGAATGTTGCTGTTGCGATGAGGCGGTCGCCCGTTCAGTCTGCGGAGTCCTGTTCCATCGGAGGGCCCAGCGCTTCCAGTCGTTCCAGGAAGGGCAGTTGGCTGCCGAGGATCTTCCGGCGGGCATCGGCAAGAGCGAACCATTCGGCGCGATCGACCTCGGGAAAAGACTGAAGGCGGCCGCTTCCAGGTGGCCATTCGATTTCGAACAGATTGCTGCACAGGGTCGCCACGTCGAATTCGCCTTCGAGGGCAAAGGCGGTTACGTGTTTTCCACCCTTCTGACGCAGTTCGCCGAGCGGCTGCAACTGGCCTTCGGGAAGATCACCCATTTCCTCGGCAAATTCGCGTCGGGCGGCAGTCTMGGCCGCTTCGTCCTCCGGATATTCGCCTTTTGGAATGGACCAGGCGCCGTCATCCCGTTTGCTCCAGAAGGGACCGCCGGGGTGAACGAGCAGCACCAATATGTCGCTTTGCGTCCTTCTATACATCATGATGCCGGCGCTTTTCTTCATCGACGCTCATTCCCGCAACTGGAGCCATAGCGGTCCTTTTATCGAACGCCACAACAGCTTCATCGCCACGTTGCCGAAGCAGCTTACCAGAACTCTTGTTTGCCGGCCGGACCGGCCCGTCCGTGATTCAGGTCGCTGTCAGACGGCGGCTATAGGTTACCGCAGATAACTAGGTAGATCGATGAAAATGGCACACCAGATCGTCGACAGCTACGAGATGAAGACGATTGTCCTCGGACCGGATATGCGGACCATCTACGTCGTCAGCGGCGCACTGCCGGAAGAAAGCGCAGTATTCCCGCACTGGGCGAATGAACGGGTTGTCATCGCGCAGGTGATGATAGCCTATATCCAAGGAGAGGCGCATCGTCTCGATATGGTCCAGGGTTATTTCGAGGATCTGGACGAGACCGGCAAGCTGAAAAACAATTCGCAACTCAACCTGTTCCACACGATCGCCAAACAATTTTTCTCGACGATTTCGGGTTCACGGCCGGCAGCGATTGGCGACGTGCTGGAACAAGCGATGTGGCACTGCAATCCGCGAGAGAATGCAAAGATTTACGAGCGGCTGCTGGCCTATTTCGTTTATGGCCGAAGAGATCCGTTTATCAGGCAATTTCCTACCGCAGGGTCCATCCAGCCAACACTTCATTGAGATGCAGGAAAAAAACCGCCAGGCAGACGAATTGCGGCCGAAATCGGCGGGCAGTTCGCCTGCTAGCACGGATGACGCTCTTGAATTTTTGCGCTTCTTCCGCCACCTCTTCCGCGCGACTTTCAATATTCTCAGGAGATCAGACGCCCATGACGACGACCACCGCAGAAAATCACGCTGAGAGCCACGTCTTCGAGGCCGACGTCGCCCGCCTTCTGCACATGATGGTTCACTCGGTCTATTCGGATAAGGATGTTTTCCTACGAGAGCTGATTTCAAATGCGGCCGATGCCTGTGAAAAGCTTCGATATGAGGCAATCGCCACGCCTGCGCTGCTGGCGAACGATCCCGACAGCCGCATTGTACTAACGCTCGATGAGGAAGGCGGCAGGCTTCTCGTCGAGGATAACGGCATCGGCATGAGCCGCGACGAGATGATCGAAGCGCTCGGCACGATCGCTCGCTCCGGAACACGGGCGTTCATGGAGCGCATTGAGGCCAACAAGCAGGGCGAGGGCGCGCAGCTCATCGGACAGTTCGGCGTCGGCTTCTATTCCTGCTTCATGGTCGCCGAGCGCGTCGATGTCGTATCCCGCCGTGCGGGAGCGGACGATGCCTGGCTCTGGTCCTCCGACGGCAAGGGCGGCTATAGCGTCAGCCCGATCGATGTCAGCGAGGCGCCGGCGCGCGGCACGCGCATCACCTTGCATCTGATGGACGACGCCAAGAATTTCGCGTCTCGCTGGACCATCGAGCGGATCGTCAAGGAGCAGTCGGGCCATGTGCCGGTTCCGATCAGGATCGCGGAGAAGCCCGGCGCTGAAGCAACGCAGCTAACCGACGGCACCGCGCTCTGGACCAAATCCAAGAATGACATCACGAGCGAGGAATACACGGACTTCTATCGCGGGATTTCCGGCCAATACGACTAACCGGCCCTGACGGTGCATTTTCGCGCTGAAGGCCGTCATGAATATTCCGCGCTCGCCTTCGTGCCCGGCTCCCAGCCGTTCGACCTCTTCGACCCCGATCGCAAGGGTCGCATGAAGCTTTACGTGAAGCGGGTCTTCATTACCGACGACGCGGAATTGCTGCCTCGTTATCTCCGCTTCGTGCGCGGCCTTGTCGATACTGCCGACCTACCGCTTAATGTTTCGCGCGAAATGATCCAGGAAAGCGCAATCCTTGCGTCGATCCGCAAGGGCGTCGCCAACAGGATCATAACGGCCATCGAAAAGCTCTCCGAAAGCGATAACGACGCCTTCCTCAAGCTTTGGGAAGCCTTCGGAAGCCTGATCAAGGAAGGCATCTACGAAGACTTCGAGCGGCGCAGCCAATTGATGGCACTGTCGCGTTTTCGCACGACCGCGTCCGGCGAGGGCTATCGCTCGCTTTCCGATTACGTCAAAGACATCAAGGACGGCCAGCAGGCGATTTATTATCTGGTCGGCGACAGCCTGGAGCAATTGAAGGCATCGCCGCAGCTCGAGGGTTTTCGCGCACGCGGCATCGAAGTTCTACTGCTGACGGATTCCGTCGACAGCTTCTGGGTCACCAATGCCCCGGAATTCGAGGGCAAGAGCTTCAAGTCGATCACCCAGGGTTCCGCCGATCTCGCGCAATTCAGCAAGGTCGAGCAGGGCACGCCGGCAAGTGAGACGGCACCCGCGGAGGTTCAGGCGTTCATCGATTTTGCGAAGGAGAAGCTCGCCGATCAGGTATCGGACGTGCGCGCGTCGGATCGCTTGATTGAAAGCGCCGTCTGCCTGGTCGCTCCCGAGCAGGGCTACGATCGGCAACTCGAAAAAATTCTACAGGGCGCCGGCCGTCTGCAGGGCGGCGCAAAGCCGATCCTGGAAATCAATGGCGACCATCCGGTCGTGAAAGCCGTTGCCGCCAGAACCGATCAGCCATCCCTGCGCGATGACGCTGCGTTCCTGCTGCTCGATCAGGCACGCGTTTTGGACGGCGACAAACCGGCCGATCCGCGCGCTTTCGCCGAGCGGCTGGCGCGGCTGATGGAAAAAGCGCTGCGGTAAGTGAGAGCGTAGCGGTTTCCGCTATCAAAGGTTTCGCAGCGGGTAGGGTCGTTTTTCCATCCGCTGCGGATTTATAGGCCGTATGGCTAAGCCGATTTGAGGCCGCCAAGAAGCGTCGGAATAAGTTCAGACACGGTGGGATGGATCGGCACGGCCCATTTCAGCACCGGATAGGGCGTGCGCGCATGCATGGCGTCGATGAAGCCGTGGATCGCCTCGTCGCCTTCGACGCCGAGGATTGCGGCGCCCAGGATCTGTCCGGTTTCAACATCGGCGACGACCTTCATCAGGCCTTGCGTTTCGCCCTTTTCGATGGCGCGTCCGACCCGGCTCATCGGCATGGTGGATGTGGAGATTGATCGTCCCTTTGCCCGCGCCTCTTTCTCCGTCATTCCGACGCGTCCGAGAGGCGGATCGATATAGAGCGCATAGGCAGGAATACGCTCGCTCAGCTTCCGGTCTTCGCCGTCGAGGAGATTGGCCGCGACGATCTCGAAATCATTGTAGGAGGTGTGCGTGAAGGCGCCGTGGCCGTTGCAATCGCCAAGTGCCCATATGCCGTCGACATTGGTGGAGAGGTGATCGTCGACGACGATATAGCCCTTGCTGTCGAGTGCCACACCGGCCTTTTCGAGGCCGAGATCGTCGGTGTTCGGCCGCCGTCCGGTGGCGATGAGAAGATGGCTTGCTTCGACATCCGGATTGCCGTTTGCGGTCGAGATGCGGATGCTCTCGCCGCTCTTCGACAGTTTGATGTCTTCAGCATTCGTATGGATCGATATGCCTTCGGCGCGAAGAACATCACCGATCCCCTGGCAGATATCGTCATCCTCTCGCGGGGCCAGGCGCGGGCCGCGTTCGATGATGCTGACATCGGTGCCGAAGCGCCGGTACATCTGCGCGAATTCGAGGCCGATATAGCCGGCGCCGATGATGGCAAGATGAAGGGGCAGGGCCGTCAGGTGGATGATGGAGGTACTTGTCAGGTACTCGATGTCCGAGAGCCCAGGCAGATCGGGAATGGCCGGCCTTGCGCCGACGTTGAGAAATATGCGCGGCGCAGTCAGCGTTTCATCGCCGACGCTGATGGTTTTCGCGCTCTCGAAGCGGGCATGTCCCCGTATCAAGGAAATTCCATCGGTGGATGTGAGCCAGGCGGTGAGCGAATTTCTGGTGTTGTTGGTGACGGCTGCCGCACGCCTCTCGACGGCCGCCATATCCGTCAGCATCCCGCCACCCCTGCGGATGCCATAATCCGCGCTTCGCCGTATCACATGGGCGGTGCGGGCGCTGGCGACCAAGGTTTTGGTCGGCATGCAGCCGGCATTGACGCAGGTCCCGCCGACGAATTTTCGTTCTATCAGAGCCACCGTCATGCCGGCGGCCGCAAAACGCCCCGCCAGAGCCGGCCCCGCTTGCCCGGCACCGACGATAATTGCGTCGAAGGTCCTCATGCTCATCCMTCCCGCAGTTTGATGTCTGTTTTTAATGTCCGGTTGAACTGGATGCCGACGCCCAGCMTCTTCCAGTTTAGCAGAGTTGGGCGGACTCAGGTCGAAAACCTGGAAGGGCGGCGGTAATGAATTTTGAAGAGGCCCCTTTCTGCGGCAAATCCACGCAATGACCGCATCCCGGTCTGCACTTAAGCGGTGCGCAGCCTTGACGACGAGCGCCGCTAGACCATGTCTGGCCGCATACCTGCCGTAAGGGAACACATGTGCCGTAAGGAAACAGAGTGCGAAACGCTAGACATCCGGCAAGAGAAAGGCCTCGACAAACTTTCAGGGCATCTCTGCTACGCGCGACGATAACGTAAGGATTTAAGCAACGTGCTTGCTGTCCCGAAAGAACCACCACAAAAGTTCATCTCGCTGATGCTGTCTTCCCTTCGAAAGGCGTTTTTCAGCATTGCCATTGCGAGCGCCGCGATAAACATGCTGGCGCTGACCGGCTCCTTTTTTATGCTGCAGGTCTACGATCGGGTTATTCCGGGCCGCAGCCTTCCAACGCTCGCCGGCCTCGCACTCATCGCTGCGACCCTGTTCATATTCCAGGGGGCCCTGGAATTGCTGCGTTCGATGCTGCTCGCGCGTGTGGGGGTCGCTCTCGATGAGCGGCTGAACCAAAAGGTTTTCGGCTCGCTGATTTTTCTGCCAACAAGAATGCAGGCGCCCGATGATGGGCTCCAGCCCGTCCGTGATTTGGAACAGGTCCGGTCGTTCTTATCCGCAGGCGGGTCGACGGCGTTGTTCGATCTGCCCTGGATGCCTTTCTATCTCATTCTATGTTTTCTGTTTCATTTCTGGATCGGCTTTACCGCCCTTTGCGGCGCCATCCTGCTCATCGTCCTGACGGTGCTGGCAGAGGTGCTGTCTCAAAAACCAGCCCTGCAGGCTGCGAAGTCTTCCGCCGCTCGTCTCGGCTTCGCACAGGCGGCGCGGCGAAACTGGGAGGCCGTGGTCGCCATGGGCTTCAGCGGCCGCCTGACCGAGAAATGGACGGCAATGAACGAGGAGTATCTGGGAAACCAGCTCTCCGCCGGCAACATCGTTGGCACGCTCACCACGATCGCAAAAATTTTGCGGATGATGCTGCAATCCACCGTGTTGGCGGTCGGCGCCATCCTTGTCATCAAGCAGGAGGCGACGGGCGGCATCATCATCGCCAGTTCGATCATGGTCACCCGTGCGCTGGCTCCGGTGGAGCTTGCAATTGGGCAATGGAAGGGCTTCGTCTCCGCCCGCCAAAGCTGGTCGCGCCTCGCCAAGCTGCTGGATGTCGCTCCTGGCGAACACCGGGCCGTGGCTCTGCCGGTGCCGCAAAAGGAGCTTTGCGTCGAGAATATAAGCCTCACATCTCCCGGCAGCCGCGATTTCATCCTCCGCAATATCGCATTCAAAATATCGGAGGGGACGGTACTGGGCGTGATCGGCCCCAGTGCTTCGGGAAAATCGTCGCTTGCCAGAGCCATTACCGGATTGTGGCCGGTCGTGATCGGCTCAATCAGGCTCGATCAGGCGGCTCTATCGCAGTGGGAACAAAGCGATCTCGGACGCCATATCGGATATCTGCCCCAAGATGTCGGTTTGTTCGACGGCTCGATAGCAGAGAATATTTCCCGCTTCGCAAAGGACATGCAGCCCGGACCGATTATCGCGGCGGCAAAGGCGGCCGGCGTATACGACATGATTGTCAAGCTGCCCGAAGGGTTCGACACGGTCATCGGTGAGGGCGGCTCGCGACTTTCCGCCGGTCAAAGGCAGCGCATTGCCTTGGCTCGAGCCCTTTATGGCGATCCGTTCCTGGTGGTTCTTGACGAGCCGAACTCCAATCTGGACGCCGAGGGCGAGGCATCCTTGACCAAAGCCTTGATGGGTATCCGGGCACGCGGCGGCATTGCCATCGTCGTCGCTCACCGGCCGAGCGCTCTGGCCGCCGCGGATAAAGTCGCGATCATTGCCGACGGCAGATTACAGGCATTCGGACCCAAGGATGAGATTCTTGGTCCATCCACGAGGCATTTAGGGACTGGTCCGGTGCGTTTGATGATAGCCGGCGAGGATGTGAGCGGATGAAAAACACGGGCTTGTCTTCCACGGAACGCGCGATCCGCCGCCTTTCGATTTTTATAGTAGCGACAATTCTTCTTCTTTTCGGCGTGCTGGGCGGTCTTGCGGCAGCAACGAAGATTTCGGGGGCAGTCATTGCCTCCGGCACTCTCGTCGTCGACAGCTATGTAAAGGCCGTCCAGCACCTCAAGGGTGGGATCGTTGGCGAAATCCGTGTGAAAAATGGCGACCACGTCGATGCCGACCAGATATTGATCCGGCTGGACGATACGCAGACCAGAGCCAATCTCGGCATTATCAGAAAGCGTTTGAACGAGCTTTCCGCCAGAACGGCGCGTCTGGTTGCAGAGCGCGACGACAAGACCGCGATCACCTTTCCGGCAAATCTGTTGTCCAATGCCGGTGACGATAGCGTCGCGAGCGTACTTGCCGGCGAGCGGCAACTGTTCAGCGACCGATTGGCATCGCGACAGGGCCAGAAGTCTCAGTTGCGCGAGAGAATCCAGCAGTTGAAGCAGGAAGTGGACGGCCTCGTTGCGCAGGAGAAAGGGAAGCGGATCGAGATCGAGCTCGTCAACAAGGAGCTAGGCAGCCTTCAGCGGCTGTTCGATCAAGGCATCGTTCCGGCGGCAAAGGTCTATTCGCTGCAAAGAGACAGCGCCCGCCTGACGGGAGAGCTTGGTAACCTTGTTTCGTCGATTGCCCAGATCAATGGCAAAATTACCGAAACCGAACTACAGATCATTCAGATTGACACCGACCACAGCTCCGAAGTCTCTGACCAACTGCGGCAGGCCGAAAGCGATACCGGTCAATTTTCCGAGCGGTTGATCGCTGCTGAGGACGATCTCAAACGCGTGGATATACGGGCGCCGCAGGCAGGCATTGTCGATCAGTTGAATGTCCACTCGGCAGGTGCGGTCATCGGGCCGAAAGAAGCCATCATGCAGATCGTCCCCGACAAGGATGCGCTCGTCGCCGAACTTAAGCTTCCGCCGCAAGATATCGACCAGATCGCCGTCGGGCAGGTGGTGGCATTGAGATTTTCCGCCTTCAACCAGCGCATCACACCCGAACTGAACGGGCATGTTGAAACCGTTTCGGCAGATCTGACGACCKACCAGCACTCGGGGCTCGGCTATTATATTGTTCGCACCAAAGTGCCGAAGGAAGAATGGGATCGGTTGGGAAAGCTGGCGCCTCTTCCCGGCATGCCGGTGGAAGCATTCATGCAGACCAGCCAAAGAAGCGTTCTCGCCTATCTGACCAAGCCGATGACCGATCAGATAGAGCGCGCCTTTAGAGAGGATTAGGACACTCCTCTAAGGTGTTGCATAAGCGAATGTGCCAAGTAGAAGCGCAGCCGTTATGAACGACTGCGCTGAGCTTAAAGCCCTATCAGATATGCCAGTCCGGAGTATGGGCAGCCGCAGCCGCGGCTGTCTGGGTGAGATGGTCGTTTAGCTGATAGGCTTTGATGTAGTCGATTTTCATTTCCGAGTCTGTCAGGCTGGCCGTCGGAGTGCCGGCTGTGCCGCCAACGGCTTGATCCACCAGCATATACATTGGGCTGTGCATATCGGCCGGCGTTGCGGTGTGCGCGATGGCCACGTCGTCGAAATACCAGACGATCTGATCCTGATCCCACAGCACACCATAATTGTGAAAGCCATCGGTGCTGGGAACTTGCACTGGAATGGATTGCTGCGTGTGCTGACCCGTTTCGTTCGTATGAAGCGTGACATTGACCGTGTTCGGATCCTGCCCGCGCATTTCCACCACATCGAGTTCCGGCGGCCAGGAACCGTCTTCCGGCAGAAGCCAGAAAGCCGGCCATGTGCCTTGATCATGCGGCATCTCGGCTCGCATCTCGAAATATCCATAGGTCTGGGCAAACGTAGAATGGGTGGTCAGGATGCCGGACGTATAGTTATGGTTGTCCAGCAGTGATTTCAGTGAATCGGGCGTCGGTTGAGCTGAAATCGTCAATACACCGTTCGAAACGGAAAATGGGTTGACCGATGCGGTCGGGCCGTAAGACGGATTGATATACCACTGCAGCTCGCCGGTCATGCTGCTGCCCTTATCGGGCGCCCACCAGTATTTCGCATCCCAGGTGCCTTGCGTTCCCTGATGGAGCGAAAGCGTGTTGAAATCGTCCGAAAAGGTTTGCGTGAGGTCGGAGCGGTCGAGCCCGAGCTGGAACTGGTCGGCATGCAGGTCGGCAGCGGTCTTATTGGCGAAAACCAGGCTCTCCCCGTTGCCGAGATCCAGATGCAGATTGGCGCCCTGCTGCGCAAGATGACTGAGGACCTGATCGAAGGATGTCAGCCCGTATTGGTTCAGGCGCACCTTGTCGTCGCTGCTGAAATCGGTGATCAGGTCGCTGCCATTACCCTTGGTGAAGATGAAGGTGTCTGCACCGCCGCCGCCGGTCAGAACGTCGTTGCCCGCCCCGCCATCGATGGTCTGGCTGCCTGTGCCCCCGGTGATGATGTTGTCGGCGCTGTTGCCGAAGGCGTGGCGGTTATTGCCGGTCACCGTAAGATTCTCGAAATTATCGGGTAGCGTGTAGTCCATCCACGTGTTGATGGTATCTACGCCCCCTCCAGGCGCCTCGGACGCATGGTTTAAGCTCGAATAGAGATAATAAATATCGTCTCCAGTGCCGCCGACCATCGTCACGTTAACGGACGCGTCACCCCATATCGAATCATTTCCAGCCGTGCCGTAAAGCGTCGGGCCAGAGCCCGTGGCGGAAAACCAACTTGTCGACGTGCCGCTGTAATAGAGCGTTTGGCCTAGGGCATTGAGAACTGAATTGGGCATCGGAAACCTCTCTCCGTTGTGCTTGGCTGTCTCCTCCACAGAGCCAACATTCCTTCGCGCTTACGTTAGAAAGATAACATTTTCCGCGTCGCAGCATAGCCCCCTGCGACGTTAATTTCAGCTTTGCGTAATGTTTGTCCGGCTAAAGATCTCTGCGCTCAATCTCAAGCTGTGCTGGCCCATAGCCATAAATAAAAGCCCGCCGCAGACCGGGAGTCGAGTGTCGCGGCGGGCTCACGCTCCAGCGGCCGGCGTGGTACACCGTGAGCTGCGGGCAAACGTCCCGCTGGCATGAAACCAAGAGGAAGCGTTTAGGTTCCCTGAGTCGTGATGCCTTGCGACAATTCGTAGCAGGCCGAAGGTCGCGCGCGACGTAGCAGACCGCTCCCCAGAAGATGAGGAGCGGCTTAAGACCTCATTGCAGCAGAGCTACGCCGGCCTCTTCCGCCGCCTTGATGAATGCTTCTCGCGCGGCTTCTACACAGACCACACCCATTATCGCATCAAGGCATATTCGTACCGCGGTCACATATTCTTCGCCGTCTTCAATCGGCCAGTGTTCTAGCAGCGTCTCCGTCGCATCCTGTACCGAATTGATCCGCCGATACCCCTCCGCGCCTCCCATCACGAGCGTCACGGCGGAGAAGGGCCGCAAAGTGTTTCGTTTCAAAACGCACTACCTCCGAAACATATAGACTTCGGTAACCTTGCAAAAAGCGTTCCGCGGAAGGCGGCGCGATCTATTCGCCTCCGCGTAGCGGGCGAAATTGCCAGAGCATGGTATCGGGGGAGCCGAACATGCCCACGCCAGAATGCGACGACAGGCAGGGCATGGCGCGGCTTAGGGTGACCAAAGCGCTAGCTCTGTTGGGGAGGGATGTCGGTGAAGCCTAAAGCGGCTTGCCGTGCTCCGCGTCGTGGGTGGCGAGGAGCGATCGGCAAATAACCTCAGCGGCGAGCCAGAAGCGCCTCGAGGGAGGCCATTTCAAAGGCGTCACGCGCTTCGCTCGCCGTACATTCGTGCTCGAGTGCGGCGCTGCAGACCTTCTTGGCTTCCCTTAGAAAGACGCCATCGGCAATCGGCCATTCCCTTTCCAGGCATCCCACAGCTTCGGCCGGGCTTTTGACGGCCTTGTGTTTCCCACTGCTGACAATGACGGAAACGGGTGCCGTCCATGCGAGAGCGCTCATTCTGATCCTCCTTTGTCTTTCATGTGAAGTTAGGCAAACGATGGTTTTGTCACTCGGTTCCAAGAGTGAGATCAAAAAGTTCCATCTGCGCACGAAAAAAACTGCACAGAGAAGCAAAATTCCAATCGGGATACCCCGCGATGCCCTGTCAAAGAGCATCGATCATTGGACGGCCGGACTTAAGGCTACTGGCGTCCAGATTTTCTGCGATGATGCTTGCAAGCACAATGTCAGTGCTGGCGACTGTGGCTATATTACGCGCCGTCGGCTCGCCTGTGAAGCTGTCAAAACTCCGCGACCTCGCCCCAGACCGAGCCATTCAGCCGATMCGGATGATAGGGCTTCGGGTCGACGATCGGCTTCGCGCCGGTGACGAGATCGGCGACGAGATGGCCGGCGCCCGGGCCGATCCCGAAGCCGTGGCCGCTGAAGCCTGCCGCCAGGATCAATCCGCGCAGCATCGAGATTTCGCCGATCCCAGGGACACCGTCGGGTGTGCTGTCGATATAGCCGGCCCATGCAGCGGAAACCGGCGTATGGGCAAGCGCTGGAAGCAATGCCCGCGCCCGCTCAAGGGTCAATTCGATCTGCTTGTGATCCGGACGGGGATCGAGAATGCGGTTCCGTTCCATCGGTGTCGGCCGATCGAGCCGCCAGCGCGACAGAGTTTCATGCCCGTTCTTTAAACCTTCGAGACCACCGGGAGCGAGGCTGCGCCAGCGCTTGGCGAACATCGGGACAAAATGGCGGGCGAAACGAAGCTGCTGCAATGTTGGATCGATGCGGGCGCGGCCGCTGATCGCCAGAGTATAGCCGCCGTCGCCTCTGCGTGTGGCCGAGACCGCGGCAGTATGCAGGGCCGCCGGCAGGCCTTCGGCACCGGGCGCGACCGAGAGGATCGAGGCGCGGGTCGATGCCTGCGGAAAGCGAATGCCGAGCTGCCGGCAAAAGGACGATGTCCATGCGCCGCCGGCCATCACCACCGTTCGGGTACGGATCGTACCGGCCTCGGTCACGACGGCGCTGACATGGCCGCCTTTGGTCTCAAGACCGCGGGCTGCGCACATCTGATGAACGCTGCTGCCGAGCGCCATAATGGCGCGGGCGATCACGGGGGCAGCGCGAGACGGATCGGCCGTGCCGTCGGTCGGCGAGAAGACGCCGCCTTTCCAGCGCCGGCCGGTTGCGGAGCCGAATTCACTTGCCTGTTTTTGGTC
Organism: Rhizobium sp. BR 317; assembly: GCF_047445835.1. Taxonomy (NCBI): domain Bacteria; kingdom Pseudomonadati; phylum Pseudomonadota; class Alphaproteobacteria; order Hyphomicrobiales; family Rhizobiaceae; genus Rhizobium; species Rhizobium sp. BR 317. Next base: position 137,358 of record NZ_JARWLB010000014.1, read on the forward strand.
AAGCATATGGGTGGTGACACCGACACCGCGGGCGAACTCGCCCCAGCGTGCCCAACCGGCAAGTTCCGTGTCGTCATTGCTCAGATAGAGCAGGCCGCAGCGGCGGAAGCCTGTGTCCTCTCCACTTTCCTTGCCGAATTCTTCCCAAAGGGCCAGGCTTTTGGTTGCCATCGGCAGTTCGCGCGCATCCCGGTTCTGCTGCCGGCACCATCCCCAGTTTCGGCTGGACTGTTCGGCGCCGATCCGCCCCTTTTCGAGGAGCGCGACCTTCAAGCCTCGCCGCGCGAGATAATAGGCGGCAAAGGTCCCGACAATGCCGCCGCCGATCACCACGACATCAGCCTCTTTGGGTAGCGCTGGGGTGGTTTCGATATGAAGAAGGGGGGCAGGCATGGCACTCTCCGGTTACAGGCGAGCATTTTAGTCGAGGTTTCCCAGGGCAAATGCTGCAGATCGCCGTCAGACAGCATTTCCTTCGGTCGAATACGGCCATGGTGAATACTTGTGCTAAGATGCGGATTTTACGAGGTTATATTGACGTTATAGGGTTCGATTTCGCTTGCTATGCAAGGCTTTCCGCATAAAATGACAAAAGATTATTCCGCCATGCAGCGCTTCGCTGCCCGCGAAATGGAGCGCGCCGATGAAACTCGACCGGATCGACATCAAGATCCTTTACGAATTGCAGAAAAACGGCCGCATCACCAATGTGGAACTCGCCGAACTCGTCAATCTCTCGCCCAGCCCCTGCCTGATGCGGGTCAAGAAATTGCAAGCCGAAGGGTATATCATCGGCTATTCGGCGCAGATCAACATCGCCAAGCTCGGGCAGACGCTGACGGTGTTCACAGAGGTCACGCTCAAGAACCATCGCCAGATCGATTTTGCTCGATTCCTCGCGGCGGTCGAGAAGGTGGACTCGGTGGTGGAATGCCATCTCGTTTCCGGCGGCTACGACTATCTGGTGAAGTTCGTGACCGCCGGCATTGCCGAATACCAGACGACCATGGAACGGCTGATCGACATGGAAATCGGTATCGACAAATATTTCAGCTTCGTCGTGCTGAAATCGCCGATCGTCAAAGCGCATATGCCGCTCACCAGCCTGTTTCCGGTCTAATCCCTTTTCCCGGCTGTCTATTCGCCGAACCGCGGCTCAGCGTTTCGCAAAGGCGCCCACCAGCTCGGGATTTTGTTCCAAACTATCCAGCCAGCCGGTGCTGAGCTTCGGCACCGAGGAGAAGAGCAGTTTGGAATAAGGATGCTTGGCGCCGCGGGCGAGATCGGCGGATGCGAGTTGCTCGATCTTCTCGCCTGCATACATCACCGCAATCTCGTCGCAGATCGCTTGCACGGTCGATAGATCGTGGCTGATGAAGATGTAGGAAAGCCCGAGCTCGCGTTGCAGTTCCTTGAGAAGGTCGAGGATGGCGGCGGCAACGACCGTGTCGAGGGCCGAGGTGATCTCATCGCAAAGGATGAGCTTCGGCTCGGCCGCAAGTGCGCGTGCAAGGTTGATGCGCTGCTTTTGGCCGCCAGACAGTTCCGGCGGGCGCCGATGCTTGAGAGCCTTGGGCAGGTGGACCATGTCGAGTAGCTGGTCGATGCGCGCCTCACGCTCCCTGCGGCCGAGATTGTGATAGAAGGCAAGCGGCCGCCCGAGTATTTCACCGATCGACTTGGCAGGATTGAGCGCCGTATCGGCAAATTGAAAGACGATCTGCAGCTTTTGCAGCTCTTCGCGCTGGCGATTGCGGGCATCGGCGGCAAGCTGTTTTCCGTTGAACACGACGTTCCCGGAAACCGGCGGCAGGATGCCGGCTATGGCGCGGGCAAGCGTCGATTTTCCGCAGCCGGATTCGCCGATGACGCCGAGATTGCGGCCGGCTTCGAGCCTAAGGCTCACGGATTTGAGGGCGGTCGCAGCCGGTAGGCCGTTCGGCTGGATGGGGCCATAGCCCGCCACGACGTTGGTCACCTCCAGTAGGGCGGGTGTCTTTTCCGGTTCTGTCGACGCAGGCGAGGCATAGAGTTTTGGTTCGAAGGCACCCAGCAACTGGCGTGTATAAGGATGCGCGGGTGCGGAGAGGATCTGTTCGGTCTTGCCGATTTCCTGGACTTCCCCGCCCTTCAGAACGACGATGCGGTCGGCGACTTGCGCCACGACGGCGAGATCGTGAGACACATAGACGCCGGCAATACCGCCCTTTTTCATCACCGATTTGAAAGCCCGGAGAACCTCGATCTGCGTCGTGACGTCGAGCGCTGTCGTCGGTTCGTCGAAAATCATGAGTTTCGGATTGCCGATCAGTGCCATGGCGGCTGAAAGGCGCTGTAGCTGGCCTCCGGACACCTGATGCGGATAGCGCGCGCCGATCGTATCCGGGTTCGGCAGGCTCAGCGCCTTGAAGAGCTCGACGGCACGCGTCTTTGCCTCCTCGGCCGGCATCAGGCCGTGGATGCGGGTGATTTCGATCACCTGCTCCATGATCGTCTGCGCTGGATTGAAGGCTGCCGCAGCACTTTGCGGGACATAAGCGACCTCGGTTCCGCGGATGCGAGCCCTGGCCTTTTCGGGCAGGCTTGCCATGTCCTTGCCGGCGAGCAGGACCTGGCCGCCGCTGATCCGGCAGCCCTGCCGGGTATAGCCCATCAGGGTCAGTGCGATCGTGGTTTTACCCGAGCCGCTCTCGCCGATCAGGGCAACTATTTCCCCTTCCTGGATATCGAAGCTGACGCCGCGGATGATGTCGACCTGGCGGCCGGCATCCGTCTTGGCCTCGACCTTCAGGTCGCAAATTTCGACGAGTTTGGCCATCAATTGCTCCGGTCTCGGATCTTCTGGGGGAGGTTGTCGATCAGCAGGTTAACGCTGATCGTCAGACTGGCGATCGCGATGCTCGGGAACATCACTGCCGGCGCGCCGAAGGGCAGGCCGCCGATATTTTCGCGCACCAGCGCGCCCCAATCCGCATTCGGCGGCTGCACGCCGAGGCCGAGGAAGGAGAGTCCCGACAGGAGCAGCACGATGAAGACGAAGCGCAGGCCGAGATCCGCCATGACAGGCCCAAGGATGTTGGGCAGGATTTCAGAGCGGATGAGATAGAGCGCCCCTTCGCCGCGGGCGCGGGCGACCGTGATGAAATCCATGGTGTTGATATTGACCGAGAGTGCCCGCGAGAAGCGATAGGCGCCGGGCGTGTAGATGACGGCGAGCGTTATGATCAGCACCGGGATCGACGAGCCGACGCCGGCGACGACCACGAGGCCGAACAGCTTGCTCGGGATAGAGTTCAGCGCATCGAGAAAGCGGCTGAGCACACTGTCAAACCAGCCGCCGATCACCGCTGCGATCATGCCGAGCGCGACGCCGACGAAGCAGGCAATGCAGACGGCGGCGAGCGAGATGCCGACGGTGTAGCGCGCACCCATGAGGATGCGGGAGAAGATGTCCCGACCGAGATAATCGGTGCCGAGCCAGAACTTGGCGGACATCGGCCCGAAATAATCGAAATCGACGATGTCGCCGATCGGGTAGGGGGTCAGCAGCGGCGCGAAGATGGCGACCAATGCCCAGGCGAGGATGACGGCTAAGCCGAGCATGCCGACGATATTGAATCGGAAGCCGAACCGGCGAGGGGTGAGTGCGGTAAGAGCCATGGTCAGCGCAGCCTCGGATTGGACATGATAGCGATGATGTCGGCAATGGTGATCAGCAGCAGATAGACGAGGCAGAAAATCATGGCGCAGGTCTGGATGAGCGGCAGATCCCGGGTGGCGACAGCGTCCACCATCAGCTTGGCGATGCCCGGATAGTTGAAGATGGTCTCGACGATGATGACGCCGCCGAGCAGGTAGGAGAGCGAAAGTGCCACGGCATTGACGATCGGGCCGAGTGCGTTCGGCAATGCGTGTTTCAGGACCATGCGCGGGCGCGAGGCGCCTTTCAGGAGCGCCATTTCCACATAGGGTGTGTTCAGCGTCTCGATGACGGCTGCGCGGGTCATGCGGATCATCTGCGCCGAGATCACGAAGCTCAGCGTGATGACCGGCATCGCGAATACACGCAGCATCTGGGAAAAGGAGTGGATCTCATTGGCGAAAGCGAGTGCGGGCAGCCATTTGAGATAGACGGCAAAGATCAGCACCGCAGAAGTCGCGACCATGAATTCGGGCACGGAAATCACGCCGATCGAAACCACGGTAACAATGCGGTCGTAGAGGGAGCCGCGCAGCATGGCCGCGGTAATGCCGAGCGTGAGAGCGATCGGCACGGAAAACAGGGTCGTGGCCGCCGCAAGCTTCAGCGAGTTTCCGAGCCGGGCGCCAATCAGATCGGCGATCGGCATGTTGTTGGCGTAGGAAATGCCGAGATCGCCCGTGGCAAGGCCGGCGAGCCAGCGAACGAAACGCAGGATGGCCGGGTCGTTCAGATGCATGGCGGCGCGCAGGCCCGCGACTGCTTCAGGGGTCGCGGCTTGACCAAGGAGGATCTGGGCCACGTCACCGGGCAGCATTTCTGTTGCCGCAAACACCGTGAACGATACGATGAGCAGCGTGATCAAGGCTACGATCACGCGGCCGAGCACGAGAGAAAGAACGTGGCGGTTCATGACAGATCCCCATCGCGAGAACGGAAGTGCCGACTATACGGCACTGTACCCGACAAGTGGTGCCGAGGCACCACCGGTCGGGTACGAAGGCAGGGATCAGGCTTCAAGCCAGACATATTCCGCGAAGGCATAACCCATCATGCCGCCGAGCGGATTGGCCTCCAGGCCGTGCAGCTTCGAAGAAATTGCGTCGACGTTGGAGATATAAGCCGGGATGGCAGTGCCGGCCTCTTCCGCGATCATCGCCTGCATGTCGCCGTAGATCGCCTTGCGCTTGGCCTGATCGAGCAAGCCACGCGCCTCGATCAGCATGCTGTCGAATTTCTCCGACTTGTACTGGCTTTCGTTCCAGGGAGCCTGAGAGGAATAGAGCAGCGAGAAAAGAATATCCGGAGTCGGACGCGGATTGATGTTGCCGAAGTGCATCGGCGCCTTCAGCCAGTAGTTCGACCAGTAACCGTCGGAGGGCACGCGCTGGACATCGAACTTCATGCCGATCTCGGCGCCGGCCTGCTGCAGCACCATCGCCATGTCGACAGACGAGGTTGCGGCCTCGGAAGCGACCACGGGAATGGACTGGCCGAGCAGACCCGACTTCTGGAAGTGGAACTTGGCCTTCTCCGGATCGAAGGCTTTCGGCTTCAGATCGGCATTATGGTAGATGTTGGAAGGAGGCACCGGCTGGTCGTTGCCGATTTCGGCAAGTCCGCGCAGCGCCGACTTCTGGATGACTTCGCGGTTCAGGAGATATTTGACGCCTGTCACGAAGTCCTTGCTGTTGCCTGGGCTCATGTCCAGACGCATGTTGAGGTCGGTGTAATTGCCGGAGGTGGTCTTCGACAACGTCACGCCCTTCTGGCTGTCCAGAAGCCGCATGGAGCGCGGATTGATGGAGGCAGCGAGCTGGATATCGCCCGAAAGCAGCGCATTGACGCGCGCGGAGTCGTCCTCGATCGCGAAGAACTCGAAGGAGTCGAGATGCGCACCACCCGACTTCCAATAGTTCTTGTTCTTGACGGCGACGGAGCGGACGCCGGGTTCGAAGCTTTCGCAGACGAATGCGCCGGTGCCGTTGGCCTTGCTGAAATCCGTCGTGCCATCGGCAATGATCATGAAGTGATGGATGGCAAGGATGGTCGGAAGGTCGGCGTTCGGATTGGCAAGGGTGATCTCGACTGTCTGCGGATCGACCGCCTTGATGCCGGTCATCTGCTTGGCGATCGCATTGACCTTCGAGCCAACTGCCGGATCAAGATGGCGGTTCAGCGAATAGACGACGTCGGCGGAAGAAAGCGTCTTGCCGTTGTGGAACGCCACGCCCTTGCGAAGCTTGACGGTCCACACTTTGGCGTCGGCGCTTTCGATGCTTTCGGCAAGTTCCATCTGCGTGACGCCGTCCTTGTCGAGGAAGGACAGACGGTTATAGAAGGCGCAGCAGCGGACATAGTCCGTCGAAAGCGATGCCTTGGCCGGATCGAGCGTGTCGGCCGTCGACGACGACCAACCGGCTGCTTTCAGCGAGCCGCCCGAGACCGGCGTTGCGGCGAAAGCCGCCGAGGCGCGGCCGAAGATTGCGCCGCCGGCTGCGGCAGCGATGCCGCCGGCAAGGAACATCTGCAGGAGATCGCGGCGGGTGGCACCGCGGCGAATGGCATTTTCGACCATGGCATCGTCTGCGCTGGTCCAATTCGTGATCTTGTCTTTCATTTGCGTTCCCCTTGTTAAGGTTTGATTGGTGCGCCTCGTCTTTTCACGCGAGGTCGGTACCGGATAGTCGTCGCTCAGGCGGCCCTGACGGCCTCCACCGCATCGGCAAGCCCTGCCATGGAGGTGAAATGGAAATCGGGCCTGGTGAACTCCTTGGGCTCGATCGTGCCGCCATAACCCTTCTGGGCATGGCGTCGCTCGATCCAGCAATTGGTCATGCCGAGCCGGCGCGAAATGCCGATGTCGTGATACTGGCTCTGCGCAACATGCAGAATGTCGTCCTTCGAACCGCCTTCCTTCGCGACAAAGGCGAAGACCTGCTCGAAGAAGGCCGGATCGGGTTTTTCCGTGCCGGTATCGTCGGCGGTGAATGCGGCATAAAACGGGTTGCCGAGTTCTTTGGAAAAGTGCTCGAAGGCCCAGCGGCGGGCATTCGTCATGGCGATAAGCTTGTAACGTTGCGAAAGGCGCTTGAGAGCTTCGGCGCTGTCGGGAAAGCCTTTCCAGCTCTTGCTGGAATCACGCAGGCGCTMGCCATATGCCTGTTCAACCGGCAGCCCCAGCTTCGGCGCGATGGCCAGATAGACACGGGCCAGATCGTCGGGAAACAGATCGGCATCGTCGGAATAACGTTCGGCGCGATAGAGGGCGAGCGCTTCCTCGCCATCGACGGAAACACCGGCTTCGTCGGCGATTGCCGCCAGGCAATCCTTGATGCCGCCTTCGAAGTCGATCAGCGTTCCGACGACGTCAAAGGTGAAGTATTTGAAATCCGCTAGGCTCTTTGCCAAGTGTCTGCCCTCGCCAATGTCTGTTCTTGATCGAGTGCATCCAGTTCCGATCGCCGGCTGAATGCAGAAGAAAATGCTGTCCTCATTCTGGTTGGGATTTTCGCGAATCTCCCGAAAATCCCGGTTTTTCGGCCTTTGAGCATCTGCAGTCAGCTCAGTTTCGCAGTAAAGGCTCACCGGATTCTCTGAATGGGAGAGCTGCGGCGGCACAATATTGCGAATATGAGCGCAAAGCGGTATTTCGCCGCTCCCTGCGAAGGCCCGTTTTCGCACTCAAGCGTGCACCGCGCGTACATCAGGGTCTTCCAGGGTCTGGTCCAGCGTCCTGCGCGTGCGTTCGATGATCGCATCGATCTCCCCATCGGTGCAGCAGAGCGGCGGTGCATAGCCAAGAACACCGTTGCCGAAGGCGCGAATGACGAGCCCGTTGTTCCAGGCACGATCGAAGATCCGCCGCGCCGGCTCGGCAGCCGCGGGCAGGGGCGTCTTGCGCGCCTTGTCGACCACCAGTTCTACGGCCGCGAGCATGCCGCGCCCGCGCACGTCGCCGACCAGCGGATGCGAAGAGAGATCGCGAAGACCGGCCATCAGCCGCGCTCCGGCCTTGACGCCGTTTTCCAGCAGACCGTTCTCGTAAAGGCGTAGCACTTCGAGACCGACCGCGGCGCTGACGGGATGCGCGGAATAGGTATAGCCATGGCCAACCGCAGCGGCGCCGGCACCGTCGGCAATCGTGTTATAGACCCGCTCCGTCAGGAAGACGGCTCCCATCGGCACGTAGCCGGAGGTAAGCCCCTTGGCGGTGGTCATCAGGTCGGGGACTATGTCGTCATCCGAACAGGCAAACAGCGGACCGGTGCGTCCGAAACCCGTGATCACCTCGTCGGCAACGAACAGAATGTCGAGTTCGCTGCAAAGGTCGCGCATTGCCTTCATCCACCCGGCCGGCGGCACCAGTACGCCGCCCGAACCMTGGATTGGCTCGGCGTAGAAAGCCGCCACGCGCTCGGCGCCGAGTTCCACGACCTTAGCGCGCAGTGCGGCCACTGAGGCGGCGATAATCGCCTGCGGATCGGTGCCGACGGGGTTGCGATAAGCATAATGCGAGGGAATCTTGTGCTGCCAGTCGAGCGGCATGCCGAAGCCGGCATGGAAGACCGGAAGCGCCGTCAGGCCGGCACCGACGGTGGATGAGCCGTGATAGCCCTGTTCGAGGGAGATGAACTGATCCTTCGTGGGCTTGCCGAGCGCATGGTAATAGTAGCGGATGAAGCGGACCGTGCTGTCGACGGCATCGGAGCCGCCGAGCGTGAAGTAGACATGGTTGAGGTCGCCGGGTGCGCGATCGGCCAATTCGGCGGCGAGCCGGATGGCTGGTTCGGAGCCGAGGCTAAAGTAGCCGGTGGCATAGGGCAGCTCGCGCATCTGGCGGGCGGCCGCCTCCACGATGCTGTCATGGCCATAACCGGCATTGACGCACCAAAGACCGGCAAAGCCGTCGATCATCTGATGGCCCGACGCATCGGTAACGGTCGCGCCCTTGGCGGATTTCAACACGCGGACGCCGGCCTGCTCATGCCCGCGATAGGAGGCGACGGGGTGAACGAGGTGGGCGCGATCAAGTTCGATAAGGGAATTGCTCAGCATGATGTCTCTCTTCAGCCCAGAGCCTGGCTGGCCAGGGCAAATGTGTGAACGCTGGGAATGGATGAAGGGGCAGATKACGCTGCGCGGCACATGGTGATGCCGCCGCCGACATGGGCCAGACCATGTTCGAGGAGGAACGGAGCAAGGCCGGTTTCACTCCCGGTATCGACGCGCATGAATGCGCCTGACCGGGCGGCGAACAAAAAGCTCAGAAGGTCCTCTGCATTAGCAGCGGTTTCCGCGACGACCGGGCCGCAGAGTTCGCCACGGCCGAAGGACCGCAAGGCCGCATAACCGCGGAGTGTGTCGGCTTCGCGGAGAGCCGCCAGCCGACCCGCCTGGAAAAGAGCTTCGATAAGTGCGTCGCGATCAACCCCGAAAGCGATGCGGTCGAGGGCGACGATCTGGTCGAGATCGGCAGCCGTTGCCCAATCCACCGTCGATGGCGCAATGCATGCGCGCAGCGGGCCTTGGTGTTGAACGATGGTGCCGGTCTTTTCGAAGCCGAGACTTTCATAAAGAGGCAGACCATCGGCGGTCGCAATGAGCCGGCACTCACGGTCACCGACGATCTCCAGAGCCGCCTGCATGATCCGGCGGCCGATGCCACGCCCACGCATCGATTCGTCGACGATCACCATGTTGATCGTTGCGACGTCGTCGCCATAGGGAGTGACGAAGATTGTCGCAACGACCTTGTCGTTCTCGATAGCCACAAGGCCGCGGCTGAGTTCCAGCAGCATCTGCCACTCTTCCAGCCGGTGTGGCCAGCCTGCCTGACGCGACAGTGCCAGGGCCGATTGAAGGTGAGAATGGTCGAGGGGGCGAAGATCGATCCCGGTTGCCTGCACAGGCTTTTTCTCCCGTTCGTTGCTTTTCTTTTTGATAGACCCGTAGCGGAAGAAGATCGTCCCGACGAAAGGGCGGCAGCGGTATCTTCCACCGTCCGCCGGCATGCGCGCCGCATCTTATGCCGGGCGGCCGGCGTCGCAGGCTGCGATTACGGATTTCGGCGGCAAGGCGCCTGTGACGACGCGCAACTCTCTGCCAAACCAGAGCGGCGATACAAAACATTCTGCTTCGTGACGGCTTAAATGCGGTGAACCGATGGAAGAAGGCTGCCTATGATGTCCTCATTCATCAGCGCCTGCGCGGCATTCATGCAAGGACCAAAGACATGACGAAGTTCCGGCCGAAATATATCACCTTCGACTGCTATGGCACTCTGACGAATTTCCAGATGGCCGAAGCTGCCCAGAAGATCTATGGCGGCCAGCTCGATCAGCCGCGCATGACGCAGTTCATCAAGAATTTCGCGGCCTACCGGCTGGATGAGATTCTGGGGGACTGGAAACCCTATAATGAAGTGCTCCACAATGCCGTCGAGCGGACCTGCCGCAAGAATGGCGTTGCCTTCCGTGCCGAGGATGCCCGTTCGATCTATGAAACCGTGCCGAGCTGGGGACCGCATCCGGACGTGCCGGCAGGCCTTGCAAAGGTCGCCAAGGAAATCCCGCTGGTCATCCTGTCGAATGCGATGAACGAGCAGATCATGCACAATGTCGAAAAGCTCGGTGCGCCTTTCCATGCCGTCTTCACGGCGCAGCAGGCCAATGCGTACAAGCCGCGCTTCAAGGCGTTCGAATATATGTTCGATATGCTCGGCTGCAATCCGGAAGACGTGATGCATTGCTCCTCGTCTTTCCGCTATGATCTGATGTCGGCCTATGATCTCGGCATCAAGCACAAGGTCTGGGTCAACCGGGGTCACGAGCCGGCCAATCCCTACTATGAGTATACCGAGATCAAGGATATTTCCGGTCTGCCCGGCGTCGTCGGGCTCTGACGGGAGGCCGCCATGCAGTTCAAATCCTATTGGCACGACACAGCCCCACGCTTTGCAAAGCAGTGCACCGCGCCGGTCGAAGGTCACTACGACGTTGCCGTGATCGGCGGCGGCTTTACCGGATTAGGGGCGGCGCTTCAGCTCGCCAAGGCCGGTGCTAAGGTGGTCGTGTTGGAGGCGGGCACGGTCGGTTCCGGCGCGTCCGGCCGCAATGGCGGTCATCTCAACAACGGCATCGCCCATAGTTTCATCGCGGCGAAGCAAGAGCTCGGTGTCGAGCGGGCGAAGGCACTCTATCGCGCCTTCGACGATGCCGTCGACACTGTCGAACGGATCGTCACGGAGGAGGGGATCGACTGCAATTTCCGCCGTGCGGGCAAACTGAAGCTTGCCTCCAAGCCGGCACATTTCGACAGCATTGCTCGCAATTTCGAAGTGGTCCATCGCGAGATCGATCCGGATACGGCACTGTTGACCGCTGACGATCTCAAGTCGGAAATCGGATCGGCATCCTTTCATGGCGCCATGCTCTCCAAGAAAAGCGCCATGATGCATATGGGGCGTTATGCGGTCGGTCTTGCTGAAGCCGCAGTACGCAGCGGCGCGGTGATCTTCGAGAATGCCGCCGTGACCGACAGGAAGGTCAATGGCAGCCGGCATGAATTGACGACCGCCCGCGGCAAGCTATCGGCAGACAATGTTTTTGTGGCAACCGGTGCCTATACTCCCGGCATCTTCAGCTATTTCCGCCGTCGCATCGTTGCTGTCGGCAGCTTCATCATCGCGACCCGTCCGCTGACCAAGGCGGAGATCGCTGCGACCATGCCCGGCAACCGCACTTGCGTTACCTCGCTCAACATCGGCAATTACTTCCGGCTCTCGCCGGACAATCGCCTCATATTCGGCGGCCGGGCGCGGTTTTCCGCGACGTCGGATCAACAATCCGATGCCAAGAGCGGCGAGATCCTGCGCGCCAGCTTGGCGGAAATCTTCCCGCATCTGGCTAAGATCGAGATCGATTATTGCTGGGGCGGCTTGGTCGACATGACCAAGGATCGGTTCCCCCGTGCCGGCTATGTCGACGGGCTTTGGTATGCGATGGGCTATTCTGGCCATGGCGCCCAGATGGCGACGCATATGGGCATGATGATTGCCAATGCCATCTTGGGAAAGGCCGATCGCAATCCGGTCAAGGACCTCGAATGGCCGGCGGTGCCGGGGCATTTCGGCAAGCCCTGGTTCCTGCCGCTCGTCGGCATGTATTACAAGACGCTCGACCGGTTCCAATAGCCAAGCTTTCGAAAATCATGCCTTCGAAGGGATACGGGCGATAACCTTGATCTCGAAGTCGAAGCCCGCAAGCCAATTCACGCCGACGGCCGTCCAGTTCGGGTAGGGCGGACCGCTGAAAATCTCTTGCTTGACGGCCATGATTGTTGCGAACTGGTTTTCCGGGTCCGTGTGGAACGTCGTTATGTCCACGATGTCATCGAACGTACACCCCGCCGCGTCCAGCGTAGCCTTGAGGTTTTCGAAAGCCAAACGGACCTGATGTTCAAAATCAGGTTCCGGCGTCCCGTCGGGACGGCTGCCGACTTGTCCTGAAACGAACAGGAGGTCCCCGGAGCGAATGGCGGCCGAATAGCCATGCTCCTCATAAAGGGCATGCCTGCCGGCGGGAAAAATTGCCTCGCGTTTGGTCATTCTCGATCCTTTCTTCATTGTCCTTGCCGGTAGCGGATGAGCATGACGCAATCCGCTTCACACACTGCCGCATCTCATATACGGTACGTATGTGAAGTAACCGACATACGTACCGTATGTCAAGTCCACATACGCAACGTATATGAAATTCGAGGGCAAGATGGCGAAACGACGTGTCGATACGATGGAGGAGAACCGTGCCAAACTCATCGCGGCCGCGCGAAAAGCCTTTGCTGACAAAGGGTATTCGGCTGCCTCGATGGACGAGCTGACCGGAGAAGTCGGCCTGACACGCGGGGCGCTCTATCACAATTTCGGAGACAAGCGCGGGCTTCTCGCGGCAGTTGTCGATCAGATAGACTCGGAAATGGCATCGCAGGCCCAAGAGATCGGCGCACGGGCGGGGGATGATTGGAAGGGCCTGCTTGCCGAAGGCGCCGCCTATATCGAGATGGCGCTGGTTCCGGAAGTTCAACGTATCGTTCTGCTCGACGGACCCGCCGTATTGGGTGATCCATCAAGATGGCCCAGCCAGAGCAGTTGCTTTCAGGACACCAAGCGGACAGTAGAACGTCTTATCGCCAAAGAGATTTTCAAGCCTCTCGACGCGGAGGCCGCCGCTCGGCTTCTTAGCGGCGCCGCGCTCAACGCCGCTCTTTGGGTCGCAGCCAGCGACGATCCGAAGCATGTGCTGCCAAAGGCGATCGAGACCTTCCATGCGTTAGCTGCCGGTCTTCTCGCAAAGCCCGCGTGAATTCCTGTCAGGCGAGGAAGCCGTCAGGATGTCCGCGCTGCATGTCGGTAGGGCGCCCATTTTGGCGCGCCCTTTTTGTTGTCTTTGGCAGGCTCAGGCGAGACCACCGATGTGGAAGGTCTTCAGTTCGAGATATTCCTCGATGCCATGTTGGGACCCTTCACGGCCAAGTCCGGATTGCTTGACGCCGCCGAAGGGGGCAACTTCCGTTGAGATCGCGCCGGTGTTCAGCCCCACCATGCCGAATTCCAGGGCTTCGCCGACGGCCCAGGAGCGCTTGAGGCTTCCGGTATAGAAATAAGCCGCAAGCCCGAAGGGTGTGCCGTTGGCAATGGCGATTGCCTCCTCGTCGGTCTTGAAGCGAAAGAGCGGCGCGACCGGCCCGAAGGTCTCTTCGCTGGCAAGAAGCATGTCGGTGGTTGCGCCCGAGAGGACGATGGGAGCGGCATATTGCCGGCCTTCGGGGAGGCTCGAAGCCTTCGCAACGATCGTCGCGCCTTTTTCGACGGCGTCGGCGACATGGCGCTCGATCTTTTCGATGGCCGCGGCATTGATCATCGGGCCGATGTCGACGCCAGCTTCTGTGCCGGGGCCGACCTTCATGGCGGAAACGCGGGCCGCGAGTTTTGCGGCAAAGGCATCGTAGACCTTATCCTGCACCAGAATGCGGTTGGAGCAGACGCAGGTCTGACCGCCATTGCGGAATTTGGAGGCGATGGCGCCTTCGACGGCAAGATCGAGATCGGCATCATCGAAGACGATGAAGGGCGCGTTGCCGCCGAGTTCCAGGCTGAGCCGCTTGATACTGTCAGCCGCGCCGCGCATCAGGAGCGCGCCGACGCGGGTGGAGCCGGTGAATGAGATCTTGCGGACCGCTTCGTTGCGCATCAACTCGTTGCCGATCTCGGTCGGCAGGCCGGTCACGATGTTAATGACGCCGGCGGGAATGCCGGCGCGTTCGGCCAGAACGCCGAGCGCCAGCGCCGAATAGGGGGTAAAGTCGGATGGCTTGATGACGACCGTGCAACCGGCCGCCAGCGCCGGCGCCACTTTGCGGGTGATCATCGCGTTGGGGAAGTTCCAGGGCGTGATGATGCCGCAGACGCCGACCGGCTCCTTGAGGACGACGATGCGGCGGTCGCGGGTCGGCGACGGGATGGTCGTGCCGTTGATGCGGCGGGCTTCCTCGGCAAACCATTTGACGAAGGAGGCACCGTAGCGGATTTCTCCGCGCGCCTCGGCCAGCGGTTTTCCTTGCTCAGTGGTCAGGATCAGGCCGAGATCGTMGCAATGTTCGATCATCAGATCATGCCAGGCTTCCAGCAGTTGCGCCCGCTCGGCATGAGTCTTCGTCCGCCAGGCCGGGAAGGCGGCACGGGCGGCTTCGATCGCGGCGTGGGTCTCCGTTCCGTCCATGTCGGGAACCGTGCCCATCACCGTCTGTGTGGCCGGATTGATGACGTCGACGGTCTTGCCGGAGGCGGCATTGCGCCAGAGTCCGTCGATCAAGCCCTGTTGGCGCAACAGGCTCCGGTCCTTGAGGTCGATCATTGTTGTCGTTTCCTTGTGGTTCAGGCGAGTGCGTTCAGCACGGCATAGGTGATGGTGTCGGTCTTGTCCTTACCGGGAACCGCGCCGATACCGGCCTCGGTCGCCGCAGCGATGGCATGCATGATCGCATCCGCAGCGGCCTTTTCGCCGAGATGATCGAGCATCATTGCGGCCGACCAGATTGCGGCGATCGGATTGGCGATGCCGAGATGGGCGATATCGGGCGCGGAGCCGTGCACAGGTTCGAACATCGATGGTGCGCTGCGATCGGGGTTGAGATTGGCGGCAGCGGCAAAGCCGAGCCCGCCCTGGATGGCGGCCCCGAGGTCGGTCAGGATGTCGCCGAAAAGGTTGGAGGCGACGATGACATCGAGGCTTTCCGGCGCCATGACCATGCGTGCCGCCATGGCGTCGATGTGATAGCTCGTCACGGTGACATCGGGATATTCGGCGGCGAGCCGTGCTGTGATCTCATCCCAGAACACCATGGAATATTTCTGCGCGTTCGACTTGGTGACGGAGGCGAGTTTGCCGCGGCGCGCGCGGGCCTGTTCGAAGCCGAAGCGCAGGATGCGTTCCACGCCCGCTCTGGTGAAGATCGAGGTTTCCACGGCGACCTCGTTTGCCGTGCCCTGATGCACACGTCCGCCGGCGCCGGAATATTCGCCCTCAGTATTTTCGCGAATGCAGAGAATGTCGAAGTCGCGCGCCTTCAGCGGGCCCTCGACGCCCGGCAGCAGCCGGTGGGGCCGGATATTGGCATATTGCTCAAAAGCCTTGCGAATCGGCAGAAGCAGGCCGTGAAGCGAAACGGAATCGGCTACCTCGGCCGGCCAGCCAACCGCGCCGAGCAGGATGGCGTCGAAATTGCGCAGGGTCGCAATGCCGTCGGCCGGCATCATCGCGCCCGTTTCCTTGTAGTAGGCGCAGGACCAGGGAAAGCTGGTCGGCTCCAGGCCGAAGCCCGCCTTCCCAGCCGCTTTTGCCAATACCTGCCACGCAGCGGTGGTGACGTCCTTGCCGATGCCGTCGCCGGGTATGAGAGCGATCCTGTAGGTCTTCATGTCGGCTCCTCAGATGTTGATCAGCACGGACTTATTGCGGCGATTGGCAAGATAGGCATCCCGGCCGAGATCCTTGCCGATGCCGGAGCTTTTGTAGCCGCCGGTCGGCAGAATATGGTCGCGGGAGCGCCCATAGCGATTGACCCAGACAGTCCCGGCCTGGAGACGGCGCGTGACGCGAATAGCGCGGGAAAGATCGCGCGTGAAAAGCCCGGCCGCAAGCCCGTAGGTCGGATGATCGGCGAGCTGAAGCGCTTCCTCCTCCGTCTCGAAGGTTTGCAGCGTCAACACCGGCCCGAATATCTCTTCGGTGACCGCCGGCGACGAGTGGTCGACCCCGGCAAACAGCGTCGGAGCATAAAAATAGCCCGGTCGCTCCAGCCTTGAGCCACCCGTAACGCATTCCGCGCCGGCGTCGATCGCGGCTTGAACGATGTTGTCGATCCGCCCGATCTGGCGCTCCGAGATGATAGGCGAATATCGGCTGGTCTCATCCCAGGTGGGGCCCGGTTTGATCTGATGCATATGCCTGAGGATCGCCTCTGCGAGAGGCTCGGCAATCGAGCGCTCGGCAATCAGCCGCGAACCCGCCACGCAGGCCTGGCCGGCATTGGAGAGGACGTTGCGGGCAATCGCTTCGGCGGCCAGATCGAGATCTGCATCGGCAAAAACGACTTGCGGGCTTTTGCCGCCGAGTTCCAGCGTCATCGGCTTGACGCCGCTGCGGGCAATATTCTCCATGATCGCCGCGCCGGCCGATGTCGAACCGGTGAAGCTGATCTTGCCGATACCGGGATGGCCGGTGATCGCCGCGCCGGTGGTCGGGCCATCGCCGAGAACGATATTCATCAGGCCGGCAGGAATGCCGGCGCGCACTGAGAGCTCCGCCATGTAGAGCGTCGAGAACGGCGTCATCTCGGAGGGTTTCAGCACCACGGCATTGCCCGCTGCCAATGCAGGGCCGAGCTTCCAGCCGGCCATGGAAATCGGGAAGTTCCAGGGGGTGATCGCGCCGACGACACCATAGGGTTCGCTCATGATCATGCCGAGGCTGTGGTCATCGGTCGGCACCAAATCGCTGCCTTCCTTGTCGGCGAATTCTGCGAAGAAGCGGATCTGCTCGGCGGTAATCGCGATGTCGCCGGCGATGAGCTGCCCGATCGGGCGGGTAGAGGAGATAGCTTCCAGACGTGCCAGCGTCACGGCCTCTGCTTCCATGAGGTCGGCCCAGCGAACCAGCGCCTTCGTTCGCTCGCGCGGCCGGAGCGACGACCAGCCACTCGTCTTCAGGGCCCGGTTTGCGGCTTCGACGGCACGGTCGACCACATCTTTTCCGGCAACCGGACATTCCGCGAAGGCAACGCCGTCAGACGGGCKGCGCATAGTCATGCCGCCGCTGGCGGCGACATAGCGACCATCGATGAAATGTCCGCCTGGGAGATCGAGCGAATCTGGGTCGAAACTAAGGGTCATGGCTGTTCCTTACCGTCGGGCCGGGTAAGTCTATCGGCTGCACCCTGGCAGTTTCGATTGAGTGCTTCCGCTGTTGCGACGGAATATCCCGTTTGCCCTCGGTGTTTCAGCGCAAGATTCGGCGGTTCAGAGAACATCGCGCAGCGTGGCGAGAAAGGGCCGCACAAATCGCGAGGCCGGCCGGGCGTCATTAGTCGCCGCCACCATCTGCATGGCGAGCTGCGGTTCGAAGGGGCGGGCAACCAGGCCCTCGAAGCCGTGCCAGGCAACGAGTCCATCAACCAGGGCGATCCCGAGACCTTCCCGCACCAACGGCACCGCGCCGACCGAGGAGGCAATCTGAATGGCAACCTCGCGCTGCCGGCCGCAGCTTGCGAAGGCCGCGTCCATCGCCGCGCCGATTTCCGCATGGGCGCCGTATGAGATCAGCGGCAAACCATCGAGATCGGGAGGAGCGATCGTTTCCTTTGAAGCCAAGGGATCATCGGCCCGCATCACCGCCACGATCGGAACATCGCTGAGGATTTCGCTGCGAACGGTCGGTGCTTCGATCACCGACAAGGTGACGGCAAGGTCGATGTCGCCGAGAAGCAGAGCCTCGGCGATCTCACGCTTCGGCAGGGCATGGAGATGAACCTTCACTTCCGGATGCTTCGCGCGAAAGCGCAAAAGTGCTCTGGGGAGCACCGAATAGGTGACCGCTAGGCTGATGCCGAGCCGCAAGAGGCCGATCTTCTGCGCTCCGATATCCCGCGCTAGCGATTTTAGCGCTTCGATCTCGCGAAAGACCCGGTCCGCATCCGCAAACAGCAGGTTTGCCTCCATGGTCGGCACGAGCCGCCCGCCGATGCGATCGAACAGCGGGTAGCCGAGCTGACTTTCCAGATGATGGAGAAACTTGCTGGCCGCCGGCTGCGAAATCCCGAGCGAATTCGCAGCCGCGGTCAGCGTGCCGTCGCGGATGATCGCCCGGAAGATTTCTAGCTGGCGTGCGTTCATGAGATCCGCCTTCAGGTTATGGATGTCATAACCAATCGCCGCAGACTGTCAAACGCCATAGCGTTCGCGCATGTCGGCGAAGATGACGCGCATTTGTTCGGCCATGCCATCGCCCGATCCGTTTGAATGGGACGCGACCGCATCGAAGATCCTGTGCTTCAAGAAGAAGCGCCAACCGACCGGCACGCCMGCAAGGAACGCCGTCAGCAGATTGTAGCGCTCCTCCGTCCACACCGATTCAAAGGCGATCCGCTCAGCGGCATAGGTGATGGGATCGGTTTTTACTGATCGCCCAGCCCGCAAGGCCGCCGTCGCCTCGCCGTCGACCACGCCCTCCGATATCGCCACGCCGTAGTCGCGTCGCGCACTTTCCGTCGAGATCGCGCCGCAGCGCACATCTCGGATGACGGTTTCGGCCGGCCGTTCAAACGAATCGCCGTAGCCGCCGGCGCCGGGACCAATGACGCGGATCACATCACCGGGATTGCAATGCACGATGTCTGTATTCCCAAGCGATGTCTCATCCTCTTTGCCGGGATTGCGGATAAAGCGCGAAATCGTGCCGGCATGGCCGCCTGCGAGGCCCCAGGAAGGCATGACCGAGCGATTGCGGTTGCGCGCCGTCACGACTGTTTCCGGCGCCGAGACCTGGAACTCCATCACCGCCGACAAGCCGCCGCGATAGCGACCCGGAGCGCCGGTATCGGCTTCCAATCCGTAACGCAGAAAGCGGATTGGCACCTCCGCCTCGCTGATTTCGATCGGGGTGTTGCGCAGGAAACCCGTGGCGCCGCCGGCACCGTCGCTTCCGTCGCTGATCGGTGTTCCGCCGCCACCGCCACCGACAGGGCCGATCGAGGCCATGACCGGCCGGCCGTTTCTGTCGCTGGTCTTGATGTTCATGATCGCATTGCCGCCGGGAGACGCGGCCGGCATCAACTCTGGAAGTGCCTTCGCAAAGGCGCCGACCGTCACAATCTGCGTCATGGCGCAAGTCAGGGAGCGCATGCCGACAGCGGCGGGACGCTGACAATTGACGATGCTCCCTTCGGGGAGCACCGCGCGCGCCGGCCGGAGCGTTCCGGCATTGAGCAGAAGGGAATTGTCGAGCGTGAACAGGACATAGGTCAGGCCCACCATCACCAGCGGATGGCGCTCGCGCCCACCGGTCGGCATGTTGAGCGACGAGCCCAATTGCGGATCGCTGCCGGTATAGTCGAGTTCGATCTCATCGCCACGGATGCGCAGTGTCAGCGCCACACGGCAAGGCTTGCCGCCGACCGAATCCTCATCGGCATAGTCCGCGAAGAAATAGTCGCCATCCGGTATGCCCCTGAGAATGGCGCGCGTCTGTTCCTCCGCATAGTCGAGAATCTGGCCGACGCCGTCGATGAAATCGTCAAAGCCGAAGCGCGCAATGATCTCCTTCAGCTTGTGCTCGCCGATATTCACGGAGGCGATCTGGGCGTTGAGATCGCCGATGTTCTGATCCGGCAGGCGGACATTGGCGCGGATCGTGCGCAGCACGAAATCATTCAGCACGCCGTTCTCGACGAGCTTGGCCGGCGGAATGCGCAGACCCTCCTGCTCGATTTCGGTGAGCGATCGCGACAGAGAAGCGGGCACGGCCCCGCCCACATCGGTATTGTGGATATGGCCAACAACGAAACAGGCAATCTCGCCGCCGTGAAATACTGGCTTCCAGATATGGATATCGGGGGAATGGGTCGCGACGAAGCCGCTATAGGGATCGTTGGTGATGCAGATGTCGCCCTCGGCATAGTCGTCGAACATGTCGAGGAGCGGGCGGTAATCGATGCCGCTGTACCAGGGGGCTCCGAATTGTCGCGGGCTTGCAAAGGCAAGACCCTCGCGCGTCACCACCTGGCAGGAAAAGTCCTCCGTTTCCTTGACGAAGGCGGAGTGCGCCGTACGCATCAGGGTGAAGGCCATGGCATCGGCGGCGGCGGCACAGAAGTTGGCGAGTACTTTCAGATTTCTGCGATCGATCGCCATGTCAGGCCTCCACGCGGGTGATGACAAGATTGCCGAACCTGTCGACATCGACGGCGAAATCCGGCGGGACGACCGTCGTCGTATCGTCCTGCGCGATGATTGCCGGACCGGTCAGGCGATGTCCCGCCCGCAAATCGCTGCGGTGATAGACTGCCGTCGCAGCAAGGCGGCCGTCGAACCAGGCTTCGACCGGAAAGCGCGGCTGGGCAGGTTCGTATGCCGGGCTGAGTTCGGCGAGATACGGTTTCGGCGTCGCGCCCGATATGGTCAGGCGGAGATTGATCATCTGCACCGGCGAATCCGATGCTGCATGGCCGAAAAGCCGCTTATGTTCGGCGTGGAAGGCATTGACGATGGCATCGGCATCGATCTCTTCGAGCCAATCGCCCTGAAGTGCGACTTCGATCTCGTAGGATTGGCCCAGATAGCGCATGTCGGCAAAGGCCTGGACGACGGCAGACCCGGTGAAGCCCTGTTTTTGCCGTAGCCAATGCTCGGCCTCAGCTTTCAGTTCCCGGTACGGCGCGGCAACATTTGCCATCGCCCCCGGCGTGACATCGCAATAGACGGTGCGGATGAAATCGTTCTTCAGGTCGGCGATCAGGCCGCCGAGAGCCGAGACGACGCCGGGAGTGGGCGGCACCACGACGCCCTTCATGTCGAGTTCGCGAGCCAGGAAGCAGGCCAGCATGGCGCCGGCGCCGCCGAAGGCGAAGAGGTGGAACTCCCGCGGGTCTATCCCGAAACGGGAGATCAGGCCGCTGACCTCGGCATACATGCCCGAGACCGAGATGTTGAGGATGTCGTTTGCCGTCGCCTCGATCGTGCCGCCAAGCACAGATGCAAGCGGAGCAATCGCGGCACGCGCGGCGGCGCGATCGACGTCGACAGCGCCATAGCCGAGCGGCATGTGGCCGATCAGGTTGCAGGCTGCGACGGCATCGGTGACCGTCGGTCTCGTGCCGCCGCGTCCATAGCAGGCAGGACCCGGTGTTGAACCGGCGCTGTCCGGCCCGACCTGCAGCATGCCGAAGGCGTCGACCCAGGCAATGGAGCCGCCGCCCTGCCCCACGGAGCTTACCGATACGGAGGGGATGTGAATCTGGAAGTCGCCGATCAGCTCGCCGACACCATATTGCGGCAGGCCGTCGACGATGACGGCGACATCGGCGCTGGTGCCGCCGATATCGAGGCTCAAAATGCGGTCGAAACCGCTGGCCTTGGCGAGATAGCCGGCTCCGATCACCCCGGAGGCCGTGCCGGAAAGGATCATCTGCACGCAATCGTTTCTCGCCTGGTCGATGCCCATCACGCCGCCATTGCTCTTGGTGATCAGCAGAGGGCAGGCGAGACCCTCCTGTCTCAACACGCTTTCGAAACGGTCGAGGTAGCGGGACACCCGCGGCTGCACATAGCCGCTGATGACAGCCGTGATGGTGCGTTCATATTCGCGGATGATCGGCCAGGTCTGTGCGGAGGAGAAGACTGGCAGGCCGGGTGTAAACCTTTCGATCATCGCCTTGACGGCAAGTTCGTTGGCCGGATTGCGATAGGCGTTGAGGAAGGCGATGACGATGCCATTGCAGCCGGCCCGTTCGGCCGCACGCACGGCCCTCTCCACGTCGTCTTCACGCGGAGCGTCAAGTATATCGCCCGTTGCGGCGGTTCGCTCGTCGATGCCGAACACGCGGTCGCGTGCAATCAGCGGTTCTGGCCGCACCGAATAGAGATTGTGGATCTGCGGGATTTTCAGGCGCGCGATCTGCAGCACGTCCTCGAAATTCCGTGTGGTAAATAGTGCGAGGTCATGGCCGTTGCGTTGGATGACCGTGTTGACGCCGACCGTCGTGCCATGGGTGAAATAATCGACCTCCGCGGGATCGAGCCCGTCGCGAGCTTTGAGTGTCGAAAGACCTGCCGTGATTTCCGCTCCCGGCTCATCGGGCCGGGAGAAGACCTTGAGGGTGGAGATGCGCCCGCTGGCCTCGTCAAACACCGCAAAATCGGTGAAGGAACCGCCGACGTCGACCCCGATGCGATAACCCATGTGCTGTTTTCCTCGTGCTGGCTGGGTGCAGAATGGCGCGGGAACGCCACGGTCGCCAGTAACAAGAGCAGCGCACTCCATAACCGGCGGTTATGGGTTATCGGTGGGTTTTCGGATGCTCATGTAATATTCCGGATGCGGGACCGGCGTGAAGCCGGCTCTCGCGTAGACCGCATGAGCATCGCGCGTCGCCAGCATCCAGGTGCTCACTGTTTTCAGCTCGGGATGGGTGCGGATCGCCGTCGCAAGAAACGTTGCCAGGCCCCGGCCGCGATGCTCCGGCAGGGTGAAGACATCGCGCAGATAGGCAAAGACGGCGAGATCCGTGACGACGCGCGCAAAAGCGGCAAAATCGCCGTTCGGCGCATAGATCGCGACTGGCAGCGAACCGGCGAGCGCCCGTTCGAGCAGGGCGCGATCGAGCCCGCGTGCCCAATAGGATTCTTCCGCGAGATAGCGATGGACCCGATCGGCATCGAGCCGACCGCGATCCGTGCTCAGCGTATAGCCCTCATGTTTGGCCTCGAAGACCGGCAGGTCGGTAAGGCTTGTCATGGACTGACGGTCACATAGATCTTGCGGACAGTCTCTATCGTCCGCCAGACGCCCTTGAAACCCGGCTTCATGACGAAGCTGTCGCCGGCGCGGTAGGTAAACGGCGTGCCACCCTCTTCGATCAGTTCGATGACGCCTTGAAGGATGTGGCAGAATTCGAAAGTTTCGCCCTTGATCGAGCGGGTTTCACCCGGCGTCGCTTCCCAGACGCCGGTATTGATCATTCCGTCGCGTGCGCTGTCCTGGGCCCAGGTTTTGAAAGCTGGATCTCCGGAGATCAGCCGTTCCGGCATCGCCTTGGAGTGTTTCGGCTCGAATGCCGGCTTCGGGTCGATGGTTTTCAACAGAGACATGGAGTTCCTTTCCTATGGATAGTCAGTAGCCGCGGCTGCGGTCGACAAGCCCGATCGGGTCGAGCCCGGCCTCATGGCGGCGAATATTGGCGATGACGGTGTTTGCGGCCGTCTCCGGCTGCGTGATGCTGGCAATGTGCGGTGTCAGAAGGATCTTGGGATGGTGCCAGAGCGGATGTTCGGTCGGCAGCGGCTCCGGTTCAGTGACGTCGAGGACAGCGCCGCCGATATGGCCGCTGTCGAGCGCTTCGATAAGAGCCACCGCGTCGAGCTGCTGACCGCGGCCGGCATGGACTAGGCAGGCTCCTTGCGGCAGAGACTTGAAGAGATCGGCATTCAGGATGCCGCGTGTCTCAAGCGTCAGCGGCAAGAGGCAGACGAGGATATCGACGCCCGCCAAAAACTCTGGCAACTGATCCGTTCCGCTATAGCAGGCGACGCCCTCAATGCTGCGCGGCGAGCGACTCCACCCGCGAAGCGGAAAACCGAAGGGGCGCAGCCGATCGATGACGGCTAGGCCGAGATTGCCGAGGCCGAGTATGCCGACACGCCGATCGGCGGCCTGCCGAACCGGGCGGGAGGCCCATTTGCCTGCCCTCTGCTGCTCGATATAGCCGGGCAGATTGCGATGCAGTGCCAGGACGCAGAGCGTCACATATTCCTGCATCATCCTGATAATGCCGTCCTCCACCATGCGGACCAGTTTCACCTTGTCCGGCAGTGTGGTCAGCGAGAACTGATCGACGCCGGCACCGATCGAAAACAGGATTTCGAGATTGCAATAGCGGTCGAGATCGGCCGGCGCCGTCCAGGTCAGCAGATATTTGACCGTTTCGGGATCAACGCTGGCCGAATCCGTGGCGAAGGGGAGGGAAGGCAGTTCGCGCGCGAAAGCCGCGGCAAAGATTCTTGCCCGCTCGGCATCGGAATTGAATAAAAAAGCCATAGGTTCCTCACGCTTACTTCAAAACATCCCGCTGGGCTTCCCCCGGCAGAATGGATTGAACTGGAGCCTGCCGACCGCATATCGATCCGATTTTTGCGCTTGCACATGCTTGTCGTCGCCAACGATTATCGGGCAAGACGTTCCCCCAGCGCTTCGATCATCCTGACACAGGCGGACAATTCGCTGTCCTCGATAAATTCGTTGGCTTTGTGCGCCCGTCCGATATCACCTGGCCCGCAGATGATMGCCTCCATTCCTGTTGCCTGATAAAGGCCTGCCTCCGTGCCGTAGCTGACGGCGGCAAGCGGGATTTGCCCCGTCAGTTCTTCCAGCAGCAGGGCAAGCGGTGCATCGGCGGCAAGCGACAGAGCAGGATAGCTGCTCATGCTCTCCCAGTGCGTCGCAAAGCCCTTTGCCTTCAAGGCTTCCAGCCGTCCCTTGATCCCCGCGAGTAAGCCGGCCGGATCGACGCCGGCGATCGCCCGCGCCTCCAGCTCGACTGTGCATTCCTCGGGAATGACATTGACGGCCTGCCCGCCACGGATCGTGCCGATCTGCAGCGAGGAATAAGGCGGTTCGAAATTGGTATCGAATGGCCCTGCGGTCAGGTGTTCGGCGGTCATGACTGCTTCACCGAGAATGTCCACCATAGCATGGATGGCATTCAGGCCGAGGTCCGGCCGCGACGAATGGCCGGCTCGGCCGCCGAGTACGATCCTTGCCGCCGCTTTCCCTTTGTGGGCGCGGATGGCGCGCATGCCGCTCGGCTCGCCGATGATGCATCCTTGCGGCTTCGCGCAGAGATCGGGAAGCTTTGCGATCAGATGCGGAACGCCGCGGCAACCGGCTTCCTCGTCATAGGAAAAAGCAAGATGCAGCGGCCGGGCAAGCAAGCGTCCGGCGATGGCCGGGAGCGCAGCAAGTGCACAGGCGAGAAAGCCCTTCATGTCGCTCGTGCCGCGGCCCGCGAGCTGCGTGCCATTGCGCTGCAGGCGAAAGGGGTCACTTGTCCATCCGGGTTCGGTCGCCGCGACCACGTCCATGTGCCCCGAAAGCAGGTAGCCGGGCCGGTCGGCCGGGCCGATGGTCGCAAACAGGTTGGCTCGGTCTCCTTCGGGTCCGGTGAGGACGATCACCTTTGCGCCGGCCCGTTGCAGATAATCGGCGATCCAGCCGACGATCACATGGTTTGGCGTGCCGACTACAGAAGGAAATCCGACCAGCTTTTCGAGGATCTGTTCCGCTGTCATCGCGATCATTACAGCATCCCCGGCTTTCCGAGATCTGTGCCGTCGATCATGCGCTCATACCGATAGGGTGAGGGATCGACGCAGGGCTTTTCACCGCCAATGAGATCGGCGGCCAGCATGCCGGCGGCGGGACCGATTCCGAAGCCGTGACCGCTGAAGCCCGAGGAGACGAACAGTCCGGGCCGCGAAGCGATCGAGGAGATCACCGGTATGGCATCCGGGGTGGAATCCACCATGCCGCCCCAGCATTCGGCGGGACGAACACCGGCAAGCTCGGGGTAGGTCGCCACAAGCCGAGCAATGCCGCGCTCGACAAGCTGGGCATCCGGCAGCGGATCGAGCGTGCGGATGCGCTCGAAGGGAGAAATCCCGTCCGCCTTCCAGCGGGCGATGGCTTCCGGCCCTTCGATAAACTGGCGGCCGAGGGCAAAGGTCAGGCCCTTGCGCCTCGTCTGAAACGTGCGCCAGAAATCGCGGGCTTGCAGCAGGCCGTAGGGCGTGATCTGCAATTGACCGAGACCGCTCAAACCCACGGTATAGCCGCCATCCAGCCGCCGGCGGATCGTCACGTCCTCCATCGCGATCCCGCCGTCGGTCACGGCTGGCGCGGCGGCGGTGTAGAACGATGTGGATTTGACGCATGCCTGCAGGAAGCGGATACCGTGATGCCGGAGGAACATGCCGCTCCAGGCGCCGCCGGCAACCAGAACGGCCGAAGCGCGGATTGCACCCTTTTCCGTGACGACGCCGCTGATCCGCCCCGCTTCGGTTTCGAGCTCACGGGCGGCACAGTTCTGGATGATGATAGCGCCAAGCCGTTGGGCGCCGCGCGCCAATGCCGGCACTGCAAGCTCCGGTTCCGCGCGTCCGTCGCTCGGCGAGTGGACGCCGCCGTCCCAGTGACGACTATTACCGGGAAGCATCGTGGCACATTCGGCTCCCGTCAGCATCCGTGTGTCGACGCCGAACTGCTTGCCAACGTGGCTCCAGCGCTCCCAGGCGTTCAGGTCAGTCTTGCGTGTCGTGGCGTAGACGAGACCGGTGCGGCGAAAGCCGGTTTCTTCACCGAGCTCCGCATTGAGATTGTCCCATCTATGCAGGGCAAGCCGTGCAAGCGGCAGTTCCCTCGGATCGCGATTCTGCTGGCGACACCAACCCCAATTGCGGCTCGATTGTTCGCCGGCGATCACGCCTTTCTCGACGAGGACGACGGAGGTTCCGCGCCGGGCGAGTTCGTAGGCAGTTGCAACGCCGGCCATGCCGCCGCCCAGGATGACGACATCGGCGGATTTCGGGACATCCTGGTTGCTGGCGACGCGACCGACGGGAGGGGACATCAATGGACCTCTGGAGTGTGTGGAAGGAGGTATCCGGAAGCGGAAGGTTTCATTCAGAATAAGCCGCGGCCTGTCGCCTGCCTGCCGAAAGCCCGACGGCTTTGGTGGAATCTTTCGAATTCGCGGGGATCTCAAGCGTATTCTGTTGCGCAATCACCGCTACAACCAAAGCGGGGTGGTCGGCTGCCTGAAACGTGAAAGCCCATCCTGCATGATAGGCCAAGCGCTCCGGCTGGTCCGGGAACGCGCATGTTGGGAGGGGAGATATCCATGGTAAAATCCAGTTCGATCCAACTGGATTCCTTCGAACTGACCCTCAGCGAGATGGAGAATGCCGATCTCGATGCCCTGCATGCGCTTTCGCTGGCGGTCGGCTGGCCGCATCGCGCCGAGGACTGGCAGATCGTTCGTGAGATGGGTCGCGGTGTCGTGGCGCGCGATGCCATAGGCCGTGTGCTCGGCTCCGCCATGTGGTTCGATTTTGCTCCCGACTTCACCACCATCGGCATGGTCATCACCTCCCCAAGATTGCAGATGCTGGGAACCGGCCGCTGGATGATGGAGCATGTCCTTGCGCAGACCGGTTCCCGCGCGCTCGGCCTCAACGCCACCCGCGCGGCCAAGCGGCTTTATCAGTCACTCGGCTTCCGCGCGGAAAAGCTCGACTATCAGTGCAACGGCGAAGCCGTCTCTCCGCCCATCGTGCCGCTGCCGCCACGCACCCGCCTGCGGGCGCTCGATCAAGCCGATCTTGCGGAAATCGCGACGCTGGATCTGGTCGCCTATGGTGCGGATCGCATGCCTGTGCTGACACGCCTCCTGAATGTCTCGAAAGGTCTGGCGCTTATACGCGACGGACGCACCGTCGCCTTTTCGCTTTGTCGCCGCTTCGGGCGCGGTCATGTGATCGGCCCGGTCGTCGCAACAAGCGACGAAGAGGCAATCGCTGTCGTTCGACCGCATGTCGCTGACCATGTCGGCAGCTTCCTGCGGATCGACACCCGCCAGCAGGCGGGTGCCTTTCCGCAATTCCTCGCGCAATCGGGACTGCCGGTCTATGATACGGTGACCAGCATGTCGCTGAGGCGCGCTTGGCTGCCGGAGGACGGCGCCCAGCCCGGCGGCGGAGGGCCGCTCATTTATGGTTTGGCAAGTCAGGCCTTAGGGTAGCCGCTGCAAGACTTATACAAGGAACCAGCATTCGAGCGTGTTCGGATGGTATGATTGGGAACTTGATTCCACCATGACGTTTCCGAGTTGAGCGACGTGGAAAACACCGCCAAGCGAATTCCGAGCAGTTTCCAATCGCAGGCCGAAGCCTTTGACTATTTCGATAGTCTGGGCGTGACGTCGGCCACCCAGCTTGCCGGTCTTTGGCAAGGTCACGGTGTGGCATCCGAACATCCTCTGGACGGCGTTCTGGAAAATCTTGGATGGTACGGCAAACGCTTCACGACCGATCTCAGAGCCGACGCTCTGCTGTTTGCGGCAGGACCTCATCGGCTTGTGGCGATCGATCCGTCGATGATTCCTCTGAAGCTTGCTCTTCGCTTCCATCGTTTCGGACGGACCAGAGTCGCGCGCAGCTTGTTTTCGTCCCTGCGGAAAATGTGGCGAGCAAAGGGGCCCGTTGCCTCTCTCAGATTAATGTCCTTCAGGGGCAAGACGAGCGCGGCAATGGCATATGACAGGCAGCCGATCACCGATCATTTCCGCAGGGTTGACGATGACCGGCTTCTCGGCGTCATGGCTGTCGAGGGAGATAGTCGGCATTATTTTTTCATCCTCACGCGTGCAAAGACAAAGTCTTAGGACGCAAGACCTGGTCCGCCTTCGGCAATCGGCCCATCGCCGGTAGCGTCAATGGCGGGTTTCGCGACAGCCCTATCGGCTGGTGCGCCGCACCACTTGGCAGCATATGGGTGTTCTCCGCAAATGCCTGCGCTATTTAGCTTCTTAACGGGCATAGAATTGGTCACTTTCATGGTTCCAGCTTGACACCGGATGAAGGGGCTAAGTATGCCCCGTGATCAAAGTGACTAGATGAATAGCTCGTTCGGGTGGCATTCAGGTAAGTGCTGTATGATCCCCGTCGATATCGCCGACATAGGAGGAAGCGAAAGATGTTTGGACGTTTCACAGGAATTTCTTGCATTGCGATGGTCGCAATGGCCGCAGTGCAATTGCTGCCTTCGGTCGCCATGGCGCAATATTACGACGACGATAACGGCCCGCCGCGTTGGGATCACCAAGATCAGGACTGGGGTCGTCCGCGCGGGGATTGGGACCGCGGTGGCTGTGGCCGGCGCGAACTTATGCGAGCTGCTCGTGAAGAAGGTTTCCGACGCATCGATTCCGTTCAAATGAATGGACGGCGCATCGTCGTCCGCGGTTGGAACGACGGTGGCCCCGACCGCATGATTTTCGCCAATCGACCGGGTTGCCCTGCTCTCAACTAGCAGGCGGATCGCGATCTCATCGCGCGCCGATGTATCGGCCGGCACAGGAAAAAAGGCCCGGCATGGGATGCCGGGCCTTTTTTATGGTTAGTCGCAACGCCGGATCGTCTTGGTTATCCGGTCGCCGTCTTCATTCATGCGGGTAATGGTTCTGGTATAGCAGCGGTTGCGGTCATAGTCATAGTAGCGCTCGCGATGAACCCTACCGACCGCAATGCCGTGATCGCTGATGATCACGCCCGCGCGGTTGCGATGGTGATAGTAGCCGTCATCGTATGACGGGCCGCCAATTACGATGTCTTCTGCAAATGCAGGCACAGTAACGGAACCCATAGCAAGAACCGCCATTGCGCATCCGATGATTGCATTGCGCATATGCTTATCCTCCTTAATTGCATATTGAGGCAACGATTGAGGAGGGACATGGTTCCAATATAGGACTTCAGTCCAACAGCAGGCTGTAATGGCTGACAAGCCGCCCAAGAGGCAATTGCCGAGGAGTAAAGCCTTGCCGAGCGGCTTCAGCGCCAGCCAAGGGCAGGCGCGACGTGAGTCAGGATCGCTTCGATAACATGCGCGTTGTACTCCACGCCGAGCTGGTTGGGAACGGTGAGTAGCAGCGTGTCGGCCTCGGCAATGGCTTCGTCCTTTGCCAGTTGCTCGATGAGTTTATCCGGCTCTGCGGCGTAGCTGCGACCGAAGATTGCCCGGGTCTTCTCGTCGATAAAGCCGATCTTGTCTTCATTCTGGTTGCCGTCCCCGAAATAGGCGCGGTCGCGCTCGTTCACGAGTGCGAAGATGCTGCGGCTGACCGACACCCGCGGCTCGCGCTTATGGCCTGCCGCCTTCCATGCTTCGCGAAACACTCTGATCTGGTCGGCCTGCTGGATATGGAACGGAAGCCCCGTCTCGTCGTCCTTAAGCGTGGAACTCTGCAGGTTCATCCCCAGCTTTGCCGCCCAAGTTGCGGTGGCGTTCGAGCTGGCGCCCCACCAGATCCGATCGCGCAGACCTTCGGAATGCGGCTCGATGCGCAGAAGGCCGGGCGGGTTTGGAAACATCGGCCGTGGATTGGGCTGGGCGAAACCTTCGCCGCGCAACACGTCGAGCAGGACCTCGGCATGGCGCCGGGCCATCTCAGACTCAGTCTCGCCATCGGCCGGCGCGTAGCCAAAGTGGCGCCATCCATCGATGACCTGCTCGGGAGAACCGCGGCTAATGCCGAGCTGCAGGCGTCCGCCGGCGATGATATCGGCGGCACCGGCATCCTCGGCCATATAGAGCGGATTCTCGTAACGCATGTCGATGACCGCCGTGCCGATCTCGATACGGCTGGTCTTCGCGCCAACGGCCGCCAGCAGCGGGAACGGCGAGCCAAGCTGGCGGGCGAAATGATGGACGCGAAAATACGCCCCGTCGGCGCCCAGTTCCTCAGCCGCGACGGCGAGCTCAATAGATTGCAGAAGTGCGTCGGATGCCGACCGCGTCTGCGATTGGGGCGAGGGCGTCCAATGCCCAAACGATAGGAAGCCGATTTTCTTCATCGTCATGTAGCCTTAAAATGTGACTTGCGTAGCTACCTCTTGGCACAATTCCGGGTCGAAATACAGGGTCGGTGCCGATGTGGCAGCAAGAGATTATGATATGGGAGTCAGTCATGCGGCGCATCATCCTTCTTGCAACGATTGGTCTGATCACTTGCTCATGCGATCAGACGAGCACGTCTCATACAGGCAGCTTTTCATTGAAGCCGATTCCGGGAAGCATCACCTATGGCGGCCAGCCGAGGATGAAGCTCACGAAATCCCCCATTGGAAGCCAGGTTCCGCACCGTTTCACCGATCAGTGGGGAGATGATGTCTACGAAACCTATATCATCCAGCCGGATCGCAGCCTCAGGCTGGTTGACCGGAAAATCATCGAGCGACGGTTTTAGGGGCGCGCATCCCTTATACTTGAGTCTAAACTAATATTTTGGATGATTTTGCGATACTGGCAGTATTTGTCTTTCTACCGTAAGCCGAATTCAAAACAAGTTGGCAAATGACAAAAAATTAAGCATGTTTTGTGTATCCTCGTATTCGATTTTTTCGGGGAGGGTACCCATGGCGTCAATTCAGCATAAAATCATCATTGCAAGCGTCGCAATTTTCGCGCTGGCAGGCGGCGCGACGGGCGTTGGCATATGGTCGGCATCCACCCTGTCTGGAAACAACGCCGAAGTTGGCCATTCCGCACAAGTGCTTCGCAACCATATGCAGGCCGATATGATGCATGACGCGCTTCGCGCGGACGTGCTTGCAGCTCTGCTGGCATCCAACCCGGCGGCAGGTCTGGCGGCCGACACTGTGAAGGCGGATTTGGCGGAACATGAAACGTCATTCCGGGAGATGATAGCGGCCAACAAAGCGCTCGCAACCGATGCGGCCACGCAGCGCGTGGTTGCCGACATCGAGCCGCCGCTTCTTGCCTATATAGACAGCGCCACGAAGATAGTCGACCTTGCTCTCAAGGATCAGTCGGCGGCCATGAAATCACTGCCCGAATTTATGAAGCAGTTTTCCGCGCTGGAAACTGTGATGGAACAGGCCGGGGATCAGATCAATGCGGTCTCCGAAGACATCACAAAACGCAGTGCCGAAACGCAAGCTCTTGTCGACACGCTTTTGAAAGTGCTTCTCGGGTTGACCGCACTGTTCTCGATCAGCCTCTACCTGCTGACTCAGAAGACAGTCACCACGCCGATGCTTGCACTCTCCAGCGATATGGAGAAACTTGCCGGTGGCGACACCAACATTACCTCTGCAGGTGCCGGTCGTTCAGATGAAATCGGAACCATGGCATCGGCGGTGGAAGTCTTCCGCAGGGCTGCAATTTCCAACAAGCAGCTCGAACAACAGGCCGAGGCAGCTCGCGCGGAAGCCGAAGTCGACCGCATCGCGGCACGAAAGCAGGCCGATGAAGATGCAGGCGCGCGCCTGCGTGCTGTCACGTCGGACCTCGGTGCCGGGTTGAAAAGGCTCGCGGCCGGCGATCTTGCCTTCCAGATCGATGTTCCCTTCTCGCCCGAATTCGAGAGCCTTCGACACGATTTCAACACCTCGGTGAAACAGCTCGGAGATACGCTCGGCGCTATCTCAACGGCAATCACAGCGATCGATGACGGCACCAGGGAGATTGCATCGGGCGCCAACGACCTTTCCAGACGAACCGAGCAGCAGGCGGCGTCGCTTGAAGAGACTGCCGCGGCACTCGATCAGATCACCGTCAATGTGTCGAATTCGAGCAAGCGCACCGACGAGGCCCGTGCCGAGGCGACAAAAGCGAACGATAGCGCCGCAAAGTCCGCTGAAGTGGTGTCGCATGCGGAAGAAGCGATGCGCCGTATCGAGGCTTCTGCAGAACAGATTTCCAGTATTATCGGTGTTATCGACGAAATCGCCTTCCAGACAAACCTCCTGGCGCTGAACGCCGGCGTCGAAGCCGCGCGCGCCGGTGAAGCCGGCAAGGGTTTTGCCGTAGTTGCCCAGGAAGTGCGTGAACTCGCACAAAGATCGGCTCAAGCCGCGAAGGAAATCAAAGGACATATTCAAAAGTCCTCTGCCGAGGTCGAAAGCGGCGTGAAGCTGGTGCTTGATACGGGCCAGGCTCTAAAGACCATCAGCGGACAAATCGCCGGCATCAGTCAGCACATGAACGCAATCGCCACCTCCGCTAAGGAGCAGTCGACCGGGCTTGCCGAAGTGAATGTCGCGATCAATTCCATGGATCAGACAACACAGCAGAACGCGGCAATGGTCGAACAATCCACGGCCGCGTCGGCCAGCCTTGCTCAGGAAGCGGCCAAGCTTCGCGATCTCGTCGCTCAGTTCAAGCTGCAGGCGGCCGCGATGCAACCCGTCGCTCAGCGTCGCACGAGGCACGAGATGGCGGCATAGCCGCCTTCTCCTCCACAGGTATCGTCAAGGCTCAGCCGGCTGTTTTTTTATCTCGAAGGCGGTCGCTCCAAGCCCGCACGGTCTCGCCGACCGTCCTCAGATGGTCGGCGGCCGTCAGACCTGAAACTGCCTTGCGCGGCTTCAGGTCATGATCGCCATCTTCGAGCCAGACTATGTCAATGGCGTCCGACAGCACATAGTGGGCCACTTCCTCGCGAGTGCCGAATTGATCTCGCGTGCCCTGACAGATCAAGGTCGGGGTCTTTAATCCGGCTAGGTGCGCTGTGCGTAGATTTTCGGGTTTGTCCGGCGGATGAAAGGGGTAACCCAGACATAGCAATCCGGCGATGTTGCCGTCTTCGTAGAGGCCATCGGCGATCATGCTTGCCACGCGGCCGCCCATCGATTTGCCGCCGATAATGAGTGGACCGGTAGCGCCGAGTGCGGCGATCGCCGCCAGATATTCACTCTTCAGTGTTTCCGCCTTGGGCGCAGGTTTCCGCAAACCGGAACTGCGCCGGCCAGCCATATAGGCGAACTCGAAACGAGCGACACGAAAATTGCGCTCCGCCAGGGCGCCGGCGACTGCGTTCATCGAGGCCGAATCCATCGGTGCACCCGCGCCGTGGGCGAGGAGAATGGTGATCTCGGCGTCTTCCGGACCTTGAAGAAGAAACGTGTCGTTTGCGGTTGTCATGCGGCTAGTCTTCGCCCAACCTCCCGAGTTTGGCAATCGCGCTCTGGCAAAATCCGGGTCGATCATTCACGAGAAAGTTCCGGCCAAAGAGCGTAGTGTTATCGACGTTCGTTTTGCGCCTCCAAGGAATCTCTCCTCGGTTCGAACGAACTTGTGTCCAGTGCGTTGAGGGAAGTGCGAATGGTCAAGGAGGAAACCTTATGAAAAAGCTTGCTCTTATTGTCACCGCAGTTTCGCTCGGGCTCGCCGTTCCTGCCGCCAATGCGGCAACGGCGCATCATCCGCAAAAGCACCCCCACAAGGAAGAGGCCGCGAGGGGGCCTAAGGAACGTCTTGGCACCCTGTCCTGCCAGGTTGCGGGAGGCGTCGGTATGATTATTGGCTCCAATAAGGCCGTCGATTGCCGGTTCAAGCGGAGTTCGGGTCCGTCAGAGCATTATGTTGGCTCAATCGGTAAGCTCGGCGTCGACATCGGCGTGACAGGCAAGTCCTATCTGAGCTGGGTTGTCTACAGTATCCAACCAACCCGCGCCGGAGAGGGCGCTTTGGCCGGTGATTATGTCGGTGCATCTGCCGGCGCTGCCGTGGGCGTCGGTTTGGGGGCAAACGCACTCGTCGGCGGGACTTCGAAAAATTTCGGCCTGCAGCCGCTGAGTGGMGAGGCAGGAACGGGGCTTAACGTCGCTGCCGGCGTGTCGAGGCTGCAATTGCGCCCAGCCAAATAGTGCCTTGAGCAAGACATTCGCCGGGGCGAGGATAGCCGCGACCTCCAGATAAAGAAAAACCGCCGGGTTTATGCCCGGCGGTTGAGATCGCTGTTGCGTTCCCGCTTTAAGCGGCGTAGMGGTTCTGGGCAGCCGGACGACCGTCGTTGACGCGGAAGCCGCGGATCAGCCCGAGCAGGTCCTCGGTGTCGGCAGCGAGTGTCTCGGCCGATGCCGTCGTCTCTTCCGCCATGGCGGCGTTCTGTTGCGTGGCGGCGTCGAGCTGGTTCATCGAAGACGAGATCGAGCGCAGCGTCGTATCCTGTTCGGAGGCGCTGTGGGCGATCTTCGAGACGATCTCGTTGGGCCGCCTTGATCTGGTCGGAGATGCGCTTCAGCGCTTCGCCTGCCTCGCCGACAAGGCGGACACCCTGGTCGACCTGGCCGGAGGAGCGGGCGATCTGGTCCTTGATCTCCTTGGCGGCGGCGGCAGAACGCTGCGCCAGTTCGCGCACTTCCTGGGCGACGACGGCAAAGCCCTTGCCGGATTCACCGGCGCGTGCCGCCTCGACGCCGGCATTCAGTGCCAGAAGGTTGGTCTGGAATGCGATCTCGTCGATGACGCCGATGATCTTGCTGATCTCTTCCGATGACTTTTCGATGCCGCTCATCGCGTCGATCGCCTGGGCGACKACGGCGTCGCTGCGCGAGGCTTCGGTCAAGACKGCATGCACGCGTTTGCTGGCCTCATGGGCGCCTTCGGCGGTCTGGCGCACGGCGACGGTC